>JAITGD010000030.1 GCA_031280885.1 Prevotellaceae bacterium
ATATCCCCGCCGGCTACGATTCGCTGAATATAAAAGTATATACCAACACAGCAGGCAGCGACAATGGCAACGACTTTGTGTTCGACGACCTCGAACTGCGGCTTTGCGTGTCGCCGGTAGTCAATGCCCGTGCAAACGGAAAAGCCACAGATACAATCTGCGCCGGCAATAAAGTCGAACTCACTGTCGATCAATACGACGACCAAGGCGTCTTCGTTCCCGCAGGCAGCAACCTCAAAGGCTACTGGATACGCTCATCCACAGGAGACCTCAGCAAACCATCCGAATGGACAATTCTCGCAAGTAGCACAGTAACAGGCCAATCCCCGCTGACTATACCATCATACGAGGACTATCCGCCGGCAAACGATACTCTGTATTACCAATTTGTAATCGCCGGAGAACACGAGGTCGATAGGCCAACATGCCGCGCTTCATCCAAGGTAATCCCCGTAGTGGTGCTTGACCATGCTATTAAGTATCCCGATATCAGGCTACAACTTTGCACCGGACTGACAGGTACGATTCACCTTAGCTCATATTTAGATACCGCTAACTTCCAAAGTGTAAATTGGATAGCCCCATCAGGTTCGCCGGCTTTCGCTTTAGGAACAAACTCAACGAGCGGCGAATTGAACGTCGCGCAATTCACACTCGGCACACATATCTATCGATATGAAATACAGAACAAATGCGGCAACGGCGATGGTCGCGTGTACATTAAATACACCTCCACTCCCGTCGTACCTTCGATGATCGACACCATAGTAGTATGCCGCTCGATATCCTCAGCTTCAAGCCTTCAGATGAACCAGATAATTGGCCTCGAAGCAAACGGAACGCTGAATTACGCCACTAACATATCGAGCTATGTAACAGCAGTAAGCGCCCCCTCGCAGTTTGCCGGAGCCTACATCTTCGACGCTGCAAAAGCCTGGTCGAAAGTGCAAGACGGCACGCTTCCCGCCTCTTACAAAATCACGTATAACGGCGACACGCAAGCAGCCTTCTTCACTTTCACATACAACACATCGTCTCAAAGCTGCTTCGGCAACAAAACGCGCGTGATAGTTATCCTCGTAACCAGCAGGCCATTACCTCTGCATTGAGGCTATAAAATCGGTTCATACCGACGTCCGCAGATTTTTTTATCTGCGGACGTTTTGTTTACAGACCTTTCCGGATTGTATGGTCGTTGCGCGCAACGTCCAAAAGTCCAAAAGTCCCTTAAATCCGCAAATAATTATGTCTGTGCTTATATTTTAATGTATTGCTGCCTATATTTTAATGCCCGATACACTATATTTTTGTATTTAGACCTACGTCTTACTTTAACAAGACCTACGTCTTACCTTAACAAGACCTACGTCTTATTAATAATTGATAGTTTGCTGTTTGTTAATATTTACCGTGCTGTTGGGTAAATGTTGCTGTTAGATAAACTAATGGTAAGAATGACGTGGTACCGTCTTTCCTCGACACAGCGACTTTATGGACAGATATTAATTTTTTGCGGATTTAAGGAAGTCCAAAAGTCTAAAAGTCCAAAAGTCCAAAAGTCCAAAAGTCTAAAAGTCCAAAAGTCTAAAAGTCTAAAAGTCTAAAAGTCTAAAAGTCCAAAGAAAACACTATCTTTGTCCCGTATAATTTAAAAATTTACTACAATGATTAAACAAGTATTTTATTGTGTATTAGTGGCTACCCTTGCTTTTGGATGCAATAGCCAGCCCTCGAAACCAAAACCTCCAAGAGATGGTGTGTATTATGACCCGGCCGACGATACGGTTAATTTCACTAAGTATGTGTACAAAAACGGTATAGTTGTATCGGAGCAAAGCTTCAAGAACAATCGGATAGAAGGCACCGTGAAGGAGTACTATGAGAATGGACAACTGCGCGTTACGGTTGAATATGCCGACGCAAAACGCAATGGAATGTCGGTGGTATATTATCAAGGTGGCGCCAAGCGTTCAGAAGTGCCGTACAAGGACGGGAAAATCAACGGTACGGAAATTAATTATTATGAGGACGGAGCTGTGGCTTCGAAAGTTCCTTACGAAAATGGAACGCCAATACCGGGCATCGAAGAGTATAAAAAGGACGGGACGAAACTGCAACAGCCCTCCTTAGTCTTCAAGCAACAGGGAGCAAAAATGGAAGCTCAGTTGGACAACTCGACGTATCGTAATGTAAAGTATTTCAATGTTTCCGGCAAAGAGCCGGTAGAATTGCCCCTGAGTGGTTCGGCTGGCAGCCTGCGCAATGTCCGCAAAGGCTCTCTCATTCGGGCAGTTTACCGCACTCCCTTTGGCAACGACGGCGTTGTTGAGAAGATATATTGAAGCCTGTAGCTACGTTACAGACAGGTCTTTATGAAAAGCATAGTTATATCGGCGCTTGTTTTGGCCTTTGCCCTTTTTCTCTTTGGATGTGAGGGCTTTCCCCCGAAAAATGTAGAGCTAAGTTCGGAGTATCCGTCGATCTTTCCCGATTACACGGGAGTTACTGTGCCTGTGAATATTGCGCCCTTGAACTTCCGCGCCTCCGACAAGAGCCGAATACGGGTAGAATTTCGTCGTCGGGGCGAGATTGTGATAGCCTGCACCGGCGATCCTGCAATAGACCTTCCTCTGAAAAAATGGCGCGAATTGCTGGCAAGTTGTGCCGGTAATAGCTTTGAAGTACAAGTATTTCAGCTCAGAAAATCTACTTCGTCAGATCCGAGCGGAGGCAAGGAAGTCTGGCTAAAGTATCGTCCCTTTGAGATCAGAGTATCAGCCGATTCTATTGATTCTTATTTGGCGTATCGACTGATAGCTCCGGGCTATGAACGCTGGGGAGAGATGGGCATATATATGCGTCGGACTTCGGATTTCGATGAGGCTACGGTGATAGATAACAGCCTCGCTGATAAGGGCTGCGTCAATTGCCACGCATTTGCCGATTACGATGCCGGAAACTTTATGTTCCACTATCGCGGCACGAATGGCGGCACCTTCGTACTTCGTGATGGCGAGTACTTTATGGTCGATACTAAAACCGAACACGCAGCCTCGCCGGGTAGCTATCCGGCATGGCATCCATCGGGTCGCTACATAGCTTTTGCTTGCGGCGTTACGCGACAAGCCTTTCATGCCTTGCCAGGTAAGAAGATTGAGGTTTACGACCTCGAATCGAACCTCATGGTCTTTAAAGTAGATGAAAAGCAGGCTCTTATGGAGGCTCGTTTTAACGAAGACAGCATCTGGGAGACCTTTCCAAGTTGGTCGCCCGACGGTAAAAGTCTTTACTATTGCGCTGCCGAAGCGCGGACTATGCCTTTCGAGTATAAAGATCTGAAATACGGCTTGTATAGAGTTGATTTTGACCCCGAAACAGGAAAGTTTTCTGCCGAAACAGATACCTTGATAGCTGCGGATACAAGTGGGAGAAGTATTTCCTTTCCGCGAGTTTCGCCAGATGGTAAGTATCTGATGTACACCGAATCGGCCTGTGCTACCTTTCCGATATGGCATCCGGAGGCCGATCTTAAATTGATGGAACTTTCCACAGGAAAGGAGCTGGATATTTCGATGATAAACAGCGCTGACACTGAGAGTTATCATTCATGGTCGTCGAATGGAAGGTGGATAGTTTTTTCGAGCCGTCGAATCGATGGGCTTTATACCCGCCTTTTTCTTGCTTATTTTGGCCGAGATGCGGTGATACACAAGCCCTTTCTCTTGCCTCAGAAAAGCCCCGACTTCAATACTTCGCTGCTGAAATCGTATAACATTCCGGAGTTCAGCAGAACGAAGCCCCAGACCTCGCCCTACGAGATAAGCAAATCCATTGAAGGACAAAGAACTAAGCTAAGCGAAAGGATGTTCAAATGAAAGCATACAATAGATCGCGTCGGCACAGAAGGCCGGCTCATTTCCCTTCGGCACAGGTCTTTGTGTACGCCATATCGATAGCCGTATTTCTCTTCTGGATACTGCTTTATCCTTATCATCTGGGCAAAATCGAGCAATCGAACTGGTTTGTTTTCGACGCCTTATATTTCGATTCTTTTTTCCTGAAGCCCGGCGGCATTTCAGCCTATCTCGGATCCTTTGTTTCGCAGTTTTATATCAATGTTTTCGCCGGAGCTTTTCTTCAGACTTTGTTCTTCGTACTTGTGGCAAGGCTTGTCCACAAGATAGTTGCGCTATCCGAAGGAGATATGCGTCGTCTCTGCGGATCCTTATTGTCCTCTCTGCTCTTCTTTGCCTTGCAATGCGAGCAGGCCTTTACACCCGCTTATTCGCTGGCTTTTATCTTCTATTTTACAGGGATTTACATCTATGGATTAATCCACAATAGAGCCTTTCGTTTCTTCGCATTTGCGCTTTTGATTCCCGTCTTTTATCTTCTGATTGGCGGAGGTTTGCTCTGTGGATTGTATTCAGCGATAGCGCTTTATGAGATTATCCGCAGGCGCGGTACGGCCAGCCTGCTCTCACTGATTCTGCTTGCAGGCGCGATATATACGCCTCATCTATGGAAAGGGCTGTATCTCACGCCCGATAGCGATTTATACTCCCTCCTTCCGCACTATCCTTCGGGACGCTCGACGGGAGCTTTTGCGCTGATGCTTTCCTTGCCTTTTATCTTGGTGATGAGGCATTTGATTCCTTTGAAATCGCAGGCATTTTCGCTTTGCGTGAATCTTGTGGCGGCGGCTGCGGGATTGATTTATTTTTTTCCCTCGTCGTACAATGCTTTTCGCGAGCAAAAGTTCGGCATGTATTCGGCGATACGCGAAGCGCAGTGGGACAGAGCTATATCTATCAGAACTAAGCTCAAACAATCCGACGAACTTACGGATTATATGTACGATCTGGCTTTGGCGGCTAAGGGTGAATTGCCTGAAAAACTGTTTGAT
Organism: Prevotellaceae bacterium; assembly: GCA_031280885.1. GTDB lineage: Bacteria > Bacteroidota > Bacteroidia > Bacteroidales > UBA932 > JAIRLF01. The sequence goes on from JAITGD010000030.1 coordinate 4,907, forward strand.
TATCCTCGCGACAAGAAGCACAGCCTCTTTTTGCAACGTAATCTTGAACAGGATAGAATGTTGTATGGCAGCGAGTTCTACTATCGCGTAGGTTTGCTTAACGAGGCGATTCATTGGATTGCCGAAGCATCCGCAGAATCGGGCATGAATATCGTCATAATGAATCGCTTGGCGCGATGGAACGCCGAAGCCGGATATAAGGTGGCCGATAAATATTATAGTCTTTTGGATTGCACGCTATTCTATAAAGGACTCGATAGACCGTCCGAAGAGAAAGCCCCTGATAATGGCACTGATACATCCATGTTAAAAGATTTTTTTATCGGCGGACGAGAGACTGTTAGCGACCTGGCTCGTCATTTGGATAACAGCCCGTCGAACCGGATTACTCTTGATTATATGCTTTGTGAACTTCTGATAAAGAAAGACTTTCAACGTTTCAGCAAGCTATTTGAAATCTGCTACGGATATAAGGACGGGGACTCTTTGCCGCGAGCCTATTCGGAAGCTTTTATGATACTTGCCGCTCTTACACAGGATACCGGTTTGATTAACAGGGTTTCGCCCGAAGTTCGTCGAGCATATTCCGAGTATATGCAGCTATATCAAAGCAAGTCCACTCGCCAGATTAAAGATAAGTATTCCAAGAGCTTATGGTATCACGTCCACTTTACGAAATAGTTCTTAGTCAGCGTAGAACTTTTGCAGTTCTTCCTGCGAGCGGAATCTGATTTCATCGGGCGCGGCGGTTTTGAAGTTATTTTCGCCGGAGCCGTCCACAATACGGGCTTTGACATTGTCGCGCAGCCCATATTCGATGATTTTCTTCAGATGGTTTTTGATTTCCTCGTCGTAAACGGGCACTGCTACTTCGATTCTGTGGTCGAGGTTTCGCGTCATCCAGTCGGCAGAGCTGATGTAGCAGCTTTCGTCGCCTCCGTTTCCGAAGATGAAGATTCGCGAATGTTCGAGGTATCGATCGATTATCCCCGTAACTTCTATATTATCACTAAGATTGGGCTTTAACGAGCAGTTTCCACGCACCAACATTCGGACTTTCACGCCGGCTTTTGCGGCGGCTATTATCCTGTCTATCAGATCAAGATCGGTGATGTGATTTATTTTACACAGCAGGTATGCAGGTTTACCTTCGATAGCGTTTTTTGCCTCTCGACGCAGTTCGGAGTAAAGTTTTTTGCGCATATCGTGAGGCGATACAAGCAGTCGTGGCAAGCGTATCTCTCTAAAAGGATGTGCAATAAACTCGAAAGCAGAGGCTATTTCTTTGACAATGTTTTTATTGCCCGTCATCAGCATGACGTCGGTATATAATTTGGCGTTACCTTCGTGGAAATTTCCGGTACAAACGCAGGCCATATCGCCTCCTCGTCGCGCGATGTACACAAGTTTGCAGTGGATTTTCAATCCTTCGAGGCCGAATATTACGTTTATTCCGGCGTCTTGCATTCGTTGCGACCAGTTTACATTGTCCGATTCGTTAAATCTTGCCATCAATTCCACCACAGCAGTAACCTGTTTTCCGTTTTGCGCGGCGTTAATCAAGGCTTTCACAATGCGCGAGTTACTTGCAAGTCGGTACATTGTAATTTTGATAGCTTTGACATTTGGGTCGATAGCGGCCTCGCGCAGCAGACGGATGAAGTACGAAAAGTCCTGATACGGAAAGTGTAAAGCCAGGTCTTGCCGGTCGATTAGGTCGAGCATATTTTTGGCTTCGTCGATTCGTTTCACTCGATTAGGTAAGTATGGCGGGTAAGTGAGTTTTCCATCGCCTATATCGGGGAACTTCATGAAATCCTTAAAGTTATGATACCTTCCTCCGGGCAATAGCGAGTCTTTCGCCGAGAATCCTAATTTGGCTACGATGAATTTGAGCATAGGTTTTGGCAGGCAACGGTCGTAAACTAATCTCACGGGATTTCCTCTTTTTCTGCTCTTTACGCCGCGCATTATTTTTTCGGGCAATCCATCGTTGGCGCTGTGTTCGAGGTCCATTTCGGCGTCGCGGGTAATTTTCACTGTGTATGCTTCAAAATCGTGATATCCAAGGCTTGCAAAGAGTTCGGGCAAACAAAATCGGATTACGTCGTCGAGCAGTATGACGCATTTTTCCTCGTCCTTATCAGGAAGGATGAGAAATCGCGAGAACTCGTTGGCAGGTATTTCGACCAGAGCGTAAGCCTTTCTTTTTCCGTTTTTTGTGATGAACGAGACCATCAAATATATGCTTTCGTCGGCAAGTTCGGGGAATTTTCCATTGAGTATGATTGGATTAAGAGCGTTAATCAGCTGGCTTCGGAAAAAGTGGCGAATGTAATCGGCCTGTTCTCGATTCAGTTCGGTTTCGTTTACCAGCCTGATTTTATTGCTTTCCAGCTCGGCGATGATGTTTTCGTATAACTGTTCAAATTCTGCTTGCTGACGGCTTGCGAGTATGTTTATCTGGGCAAGTATTTTCGTTGGATTATCAGGATAATAACTATATACGCTCGGGTCGGTACGAGCAAGTCGGACAAGTCGTGTCAAGGTAGCCACTCTGACACGGTAAAATTCGTCGAGATTATTCGAGTAAATCCCCAGAAAGCGTAATCGCTCGATAAGCGGGGTAGAAGGGTCGGCGGCTTCTTGCAACAAACGGTGATTGAAATACATCCAACTTATTTCTCTATTGATGTATCTTTTTTTGTTGGAGTTCTTCGTAGTCATCATCGTAATATTTTAGGAGGATTGAGTTTTTCTTCGAGCGATTAAATTTCGTTCTTTTTTCCGAACTTGTCGCTAAACCATTTCGGTACAACAAGCGCTCCTATAGCCAGATAAGGATAGTACGAGACCAGCCTCCAGAGAAGAGCCAGGGCAACCGAAAGTCCTGCTATCGGGATAAATTCGCCCAAGAATTTGTCGAACATAAACTCGGCTATTCCGCTGCCTCCGGGCGTGGGACTGACCAGCAGCGCTATCCACATTACGAGTTGCCGTGCAAATACAAGAAAATGCTCATCCATAGCAAAAAAGGCGATAAAGAGACAATTAACTACCCAATAGCGCGAAGTCCATGAAAGAAAGGTGCTTAGCAAAGCCTTTAGCCAAAATCGCGGACGCTTCGACTTCATTTCGGCCGACGAGATTATAATGTCCGAAGCTGCTCTTGCCGCGCCTCGCTTCCAACGACGAAGTAGTGGAAGATGAAATATCCTGAAAATTAGTTTACTCAGTCCTCGCGGGTTGAAAAATAATCCGTATCCTAAGGTCATCACCCACACTAATTTGATGCCGTATCCAATCAGAGCCACAGCAGCTATTCCATGCGTCCAGGCGGGCGAATCGGGTATGTCAAAAAGCTTACCGGCGCCCACCAGCGCAAGCAGCAGAGGGAACATTACCACAAAATAGATTTCATCTAAGAGCGAGGTTGTCATCACTATCGACGAACTTCGGCCCACGCTTATACCTTCTTTGTGAACGTACATTAGGGCAACGCTGGTGCCGCCTACCGAAGAGGGTGTAACGGCAGAGGTAAATTCCCACAGCATTATGACTCTGAACGATGCACGCCAACTGAGTTGCCCTCCGGAGAGAACTCTCATTCGCACAACATATCCGAAGTCGCGTCCGGCCATACAAAGCAAAGCTACGAATATCCAAAAGACCGTAGCCCAGGTGAATTGCAACTTGTCGAAGATTTGCGGGTCAAACTCCTTGAAGAACATGTATCCCACTACTATCAGCCCGATTACAGCCGGTATCATGATGCGGCTTCCTTTGAGGCTTTTTAATTCTGTGGACATTTGAGAGTAAGAGTGTTAAAAGTCCGGTAATCCTTGCTCATGCAAGTTTGGCAAGTATTTGCTCGCCGGCGTTCTTGACGTCCACTTTGCTTATGACGTCCTCGATAATTCCGTTCTTGTCAATAATAAAGGTTGTTCGGATTATTCCGAAGTATGCCCGTCCGCACATTTTCTTCTCGCCCCACACTCCATAAGCCTGCGCCAGAGCTTTATCCGTGTCGGCAATCAAAGGAAAAGGTAAACTGTACTTTACAATGAAACTTGTATGCGATTTTTCGCTGTCGGGGCTAACGCCAAGCACCTCGTATCCTGCCGCCTGCAAGTTTGCGTGCGAATTACGCAGGCTGCAAGCCTCGGCAGTACAGCCGCTTGTATTGTCCTTTGGATAAAAGTACAGAGCGAGTTTGCGTCCTTTGTAGTCCGACAAACGAATTTCTTCGCCGTCCTGGTTCTTTGCTATGAAATCGGGAGCTTTGTCTCCTTGTTTTAAAGTAGTCATTGTTAATGTGTTTATCTTTGCTTATATTCGTTCTTTCCATACGAGAGCTGCGCCGCCGATGATTCCGGCGTCCTTGTTACCCAGCGCCGAAGGCATAAGTTTCACCTTGTTTTTGTAACAAGCCAGCATATACTTTTCCATATTTTCTTTTGCAGGATTGATAATCATCTCTCTGGCTTCGGCCAGCCCTCCAAAGATGAATATGGCCGAAGGACTTGTGTATGCCACCACGTCGGCGAGCGAGCGTCCGAGTATATGTCCTGTAATTTCAAAGGCTTGGAGAGCAATGGAGTCTCCGTCGAGCGCCGCCTTGTGAATGTCTTTTGAGGTCAATCCGTCGAAAGCTACCTCACGCAGCGAACTTTTCAGGTTTGATGTAGCCATCAGCTCAAACACCGTTCTCTTCAATCCGGGCGCAGATACGTAAGTTTCCAGACAACCTCTTCGTCCGCAATTGCATAGACGTCCATCGGGTACGGCGGTGGTATGTCCCACTTCGCCGGCAAGTCCGTCGTGTCCGACGACCATTTCGCCATTCGACACAATCCCACTACCAAGTCCTGTTCCCAGAGTTATCACCACAAAATCTCTCATATCCCGCGCATTGCCATACACCATTTCGGCAATCGCCACAGCATTGGCGTCGTTTGTAACCTTGATGTTGATGTCAGGATAATACTTGCTCAGCATGGCTGCCAAGGGCACGTCATTCCAAGGCAAATTCACTGCGTTTTCGATACATCCGGTGTGATAATTGGCGTTTGGCGCTCCGATACCGATACCGATAAGCTCCACCGGTTCAAGATCGGGATTCTTTTGAAGAATCTCAATAACGGTGTGCATGGTCGATATGTACTCCTCGAACGAGCTATACTCGTCGGTTTTGATGTTACTGTCGGTCAATACATTTCCATCGATATCGACCAGCCCTATGCGTGTGTTGGTTCCACCTATGTCGATCCCAGCCACTACTTGTTTTGTCATATAAAAATGCTTTTACGTTAATATTATTACACAAAATTCTAATCTCGATCCGAACTATGCAGTGTTTTTATTATGACGCACATACAATAGCCCGCATCTCGTCGAACCCAAAAAACAACAAGGTTTTCCTGCCGACGGATCAGCGGCCAAAGGTATAAAAAATCCATGAATCCTTAGAAGATGATGCAGGATTGCAAGAACCAAGAATCAGGACGCTACGCAGGCTGGGATAAAAAAACTCTTAAAAAGAAAAATACATCGCGACCGCAACGTCCGGTGAAACTCACCGTACACGAGATGAACCTCGTATCGCCCGACCGCAACGCCAAAGACATTGGAAAACTCAAAGCGGCAATTGTGCGTGCCGAGAGTGTTACGATGCCAAACAGAACACAACTCTACGACCTCTATCACGACATCACAACCCTTGACGGGCACCTCGGAGGACTCATTGAAAAACGAATAAACGCAGCGAAAAACAAACTGCCGGGACTGCGATACATAAATGCAAAAATGCAAAAAGTTGATGCTTTCGATGCGCTTATCACCTCCGACAAATTTTCCAAACTGATTGAATTGATTATCGAAAGCCGCCTTTGGGGAATTTCCGGCGTTGAATTTATTGTCGGCAGAGAATTTGACTTTGAACAAATCCCGCGAAAACACATCCGCCCCGAACAGGGAGTAATAACGCTGTCGCAGTACGACAGCCGGGGAACGCCTGTCGCCGACCTCCCTTTCGTCTGGCTAATCGGCGAACCGAACAATCTCGGAAAACTGCTGCAATGCGCAATGTATGCACTTTACAAACGCTCCGGCTTCGGCGACTTTGCTCAGTTTGTCGAAATCTTCGGACAGCCAGTAAGAATAGTCTATTACGACGCCTACGATACCCAAACCAAAGACCAGCTGCGTCGCCTGCTGAACGAATCCGGTTCATCCCTCACCATGATGATACCCAAACAGGCGCAGTTCCAAATGCTCGACGGCAAAACATCCAACAGCAACGGCGAACTGCAAATGAGCCTCATTCGTGCCTGCCGCGAGGAGATGAGCGTCGCAATACTTGGCAATACCGAAACAACAACGTCGAGCAGTTCGTCAGGCTACGCACAGGCAAAGGAACAGGCACAGCAGCAACTCGAAATAACCAGGGATGACATTATTTTCGTTCAAAATACCCTGAACAGCGAAAAATTCATCCGAATACTCCGATCCTGCGGATACCCCGTCGTCGAAGGCGGAAAATTCGAGTTTGAACTCGAACTCGACGTCGATATGCTTACCAAACGCCTCGCCATCGACCGCGAAGTATCAGCGCATGTGCCTTATGATGACGACTACTGGTACTTTACCTACGGCGTCCCAAAACCCGAAAATTACGACCGGCTAAAAGCCGAACAAAAGGAGCAGCGACCTGCCGCCACAAAGCCTCCCGCCGTCGATAACGACCATAACAAACCGGACGCAAACGACGTAAAAATCTCAAAAAAAGGGAAAAATCTGCTGGCACGGATGAAAGATTTTTTTTTGGAGCAACTGAATTAATCAGTCTCGACCAATATTATTCCGCATTATAGCGGCACAACTGCTGTCGGGAAAACTCGAAAACGGACACATCCCCCCCGAACTCTACGAAAAAACCGCCGCCCGCCTGATGGATGCAATCAACAGCGGGCTTGGCGGCTCCTCGTTCAATTACGACGACAGCAGAAACATTCTCAAAAACCTTATGTACGACAAAAAAACCGGAGAAATCCGAAATTTTACCGACTTCCGCCAAGCCCTCGTCGCTCGCGGCAAACGCTTTAATCAAGCCTATCTGAAAACCGAGTACGACACTGCCCTCCAATCCGCTATCATGGCGCACAAATGGGATACGCTCACCTCCGAATATCTCGAATTTTCAACCGTCGGAGATAACCGCGTGCGCCCCGAACATGCAATATTAGACAGGAAAACATTCCCCAAAAATGACGGTTTTTGGGACACATATTACCCACCTCTGTCGTGGAACTGCCGGTGCACAGTTGTACCAGGATTGGCGCAAAACTATAATCCGAACAAGGATTTCACTAAAACACTTAAAATAAAGCCGTTGTTTGTGCCAAATATTGGAAAAACAAGGGTTGTTTTCAGCAATTCGCATCCGTATTTTACCATTGCAAAAAAGGACATGACGTATAATCGTTATGGCATGCAGGAGGTTGAACAGATACGCTGCAACCCTCATAATTTGCCACAAATGGCGACCGTTGCCGACAAACAGGCGTACTTCGACTGGTGGGCAAAACAAGCAAAATTCAAGAACGACGATATTGCTGTTACGGACATATTAGGGCAAAGTATTCTGTTTGAAAGCCATGAAGGAAAGTCGCACAGTTCGTCCAAGTACTTCAAACATCACATTTTAAGAAAGCCAAATGAGCAACGCGAACGCTATGCGGTTAATTTTCGCGATATTCTCGAAAAACCACATGAAGTATGGGACTATCTTAGCAAAGACGGAAAAACAGTCAACAAAACATTTTACATTAAATATTATCAAACCGAAACTGTTGTGGTTGTCGTGGACAACAAAACGCTTACCGCCGACACGATGTATTCATTAAACAGCAACGAAAGAATAAATCAATTGCGAAAAGGTTTGCTAAAATACAAAAGCAGCCGATGACGACTGCTTTGCGAATGGCATCCAGCCAGGCTTGGAGATCGCTCTACTGGTAGAACATTCGGGTACAAAAGTAGATATTTTTTATTAATGCACAAAAATAATTTGAAAAAATGACACCGGAAGAATTTCAAAGACTTGTAAAACAGCACGCAAAAGAAATAAAAATCTTTGTCAATACTCGCTTTCCAAGCGTCGCAGGCGACACCGCATTGCGCTTTATCAACG
>JAITGD010000137.1 GCA_031280885.1 Prevotellaceae bacterium
AAACCTTCGTGAAACTTCGTGCCTTCTTCGTGAAACTTCGTGTAAGAAAAATATTACACGAAGAAACACGAAGGAAAGCACGAAGAGCCACGAAGTCAATAAACGAAAATTAACCGCCCTTCGGGGACAAAAACGTAAACAAACATGAAAAGATTTTTTTTAGCTACCGTAGCAGCAATGGTATTGATGAGTGTAGCGCCCGCCGGCTCGGAATTGCAGGCGCAAGAAACGAAGACGCAGAAGGCCGGCAAAGCGGCGTATCTGGAAACGGGCAAAGTGTACACGGTGCAGAGTTTCAAATTCACCGTGCAGTCCGCAGCAATACATAAGGGCAGTTATCCGATGGGCATGTTCAGCGGGCGCCCCAGCAACCCTGACATGGATCCTGCCTTCGACGGCGTACTGGGCATTGTGCTGAACCTGAAGGCCGGCAACAGCGATGCCTTCTCGGAACTGGACAAGTATCTGCTCGACGAAAAAGGCCGGCGGAATGTAAAAGCCGACGCGATGGAAATGGCGTCCGAGACGAAATGCACCGTACTGTTTAACGTCCCCTTGACGGCGCGAAAACTCACCTTTTGCATCGGCAGCCTGAAACTGAATCTGGAAAAAGAACTGAGCAAAGCAGTAAAATAAAACTGGAAAACCTGTTTAGGGACGTGAAATAAATAAAGCAGAAAGCAGGTTCAAAAAAAGTTTGAGATGCTATGCAAATATTTGCTGTGGAACCCCTGACGGGGTTCGGGGTCTGTGTGGTACATCGTTTTCTATTGATATTAATGCCCTACGGGCAATTCGGGCAATCAATCTTGTCGAATTCTGATGCCCGTAGGGCATCAATAGAAAATCACGCCACGACGCACACACATAACCCCGTAGGGGGTTCCACAACGAAGGTTCTTTTTGCCAAGACTGAAAGAAATTAACCGCCCTTCGGGGACAAAAACGTAAACAAACATGAAAAGATTTTTTTTAGCTACCGTAGCAGCAATGGTATTGATGAGTGTGGCGCCCGCTGGCTCGGAATTGCGGGCGCAGATGACGGTGGTAAAACCTGACCAAAACAGTTCCGGAAAATGGGGCTTTGTGGATGAACAGGGAAAGGTAGTCATCCCTTATAAATATGAGTCTGTCTTTGTATTCACAACAGAGTACGCCGCAGTCAAGCGGAACGGCAAATGGGGATTGACTGACAGAACTGCTCGGGAGGTGATACCTTGCAAATATGACAATATAGAGTTATTTTCCAATGGCTTGGCCAAAGTCAAGATGGCCGACAAATACGGTTTTGTTAGCAAAACCGGTCGGGTGCTGATCCCCTGTAAATATGACGAGATATACTCGTTTTCCGACGGCTTGGCTAAAGTCAAACTCGACAATAAATGGGGCTTTATCAATGAAACCGATCGGATGGTGGTTCCCTGTAAATATGACGAGATAAGGCGGTTTTCTGAGGGCTTGGCCGAAGTCAGGCTGGACTACAAATGGGGATTTATTGATAAAACCGGTCGGGAGGTGGTTCCCTGCAAATATGACAAGACACGGGAGTTTTCTGCGGGCTTGGCCGAAGTTACACTCGACGGCAAAATCGGCTATATTGACAAAACCGGTCGGGAGGTGGTTTCCTGTAAATATGACTTTATATACCCGTTTTTCGACGGCCTGGCAAAAGTCAAACTGGCTGGCAAATGGGGCTTGATTGATAAAACCGCTCGAGAGGTGGCCCCCTGCAAATATGCGGGTATATCTGACTTTTCCGACGGCTTGGCTAAAGTCAAACTTGACGACAAATGGGGCTTGATTGACAGAATTGGCCAGGAGGTAACTCCCTGTAAATATGACATACTATTCTCGTTTAACGACGGCTTGGCTAAAGTCAAACTTGACGACAAATGGGGATATATTGACAAAACCGGTCGGGAGGTGGTTCCCTGCAAATATGACGAGATATGGCGGTTTTCCGACGGCTTGGCAAAAGTCAAGCTCAAAGGCAAATGGGGATATATTGACACAACCGATCGAGAGGTGGTTCCATGTAAATATGACGAGATAAAGTCGTTTTCCGAAGGCTTGGCAGCAGTCAAACTGGACGGCAAATGGGGATTTATTGACAGAACCGGCGCGGAGGTGATCCCCTGCAAATATGATAATGCAGACGCATTTTCCGACGGCTTGGCCGCAGTCATGCTCAACGGCGTGGAGTTTAAGTTTGACAAATCGGGAAATAAAGTGGAATAAAAATGCAAACGGAATATGATATTTTTCTCTATATTTGCGTCGGATTGCGTACACAAACAGCGCCGTTTGCAAACAGGATCATTGATGCCAGACGCAAACAGCGCCGTTTGCAAACAGGATCACTGATGCCAGACGCAAACAGCGCCGTTTGCAAACAGGATCATTGATGCCAGACGCAAACAGCGCCGTTTGTAAACAGAATCATTGATGCCAGACGCAAACAGCGCCGTTTGTAAACAGAATCATTGATGCCAGACGCAAACAGCGCCAGATGATGAACAGCACAGTAGAAATTATTGATTAACAATATATTAATTCAAATAAAAAAAGTCATGACAAAAACGATTTTAGGAAGACCCGATTTGGGTCGTTACACCACCCCCAACCACATCGCATTTCACAAGTTAGGATTCGGTATTTGTGAAAAGTACGCATCGGCCATCGGCGCTCAGACGCTGATCGACAATTATGGCGCTGCGGTAAATAAGGAGAGTGAGATTTTCAAATGGATCCGCCGGAGCGAATATACGGAAAAGAAGGTAAAGGCCGACCAGAAGCGCGACAACCTGTATCTGGGCATTACAGGCACGGCGCGGGTGAATCTGCGCCACTTCGACCCGCAGGTGCAGGACGCCGCCGTGCATGTGGACAACCTGCTGACGGGCTATGGCGACGTAACGAGAATGGGCTACGACGCCGAAACGGTGGCCATCGACAGCCTCATCGCCCGCCTGCGCAACGCCGACTATACGGCTGCCGTGCAACTGCTCGGACTCAGCACCTGGATCGACAATCTGGAAACCGCCAACAACGAGTTTAAGGAATACGTTGACGACGCGACGCAGGAAGAGATCGACCGCCCGGACATCACGCCCAAGGTAGCTCGCCGGCAGTCGGACGGCGCCCTGCGCCCGATCACCGACCGCGTCGAAGCGCTGATAACACTCAACGGCGAAGCAACGTTTGCCGACTTTATTGCCGAGTACGACACGCTGGTAAAACACTACAACACACTGACGCACGAACACTACGGACGCCTTCATGCACAGATAGACATCGCCCCTGCCGAGCTTGCCCCCATCGCTCCGCAAGCCTTTGCCGGACGACCGGTGTTTGTAATCCCCGAAGTTACGCTGCGCACCGTGGCAGCCGACGGTACAGAAAGCATCACCCAGCTGGTCTTTAGCCGCGACTTCACCGTTGCATACAAAAACAACACCCAGCCCGGCACCGCCACACTCACCATCCAAGGCATCGGCAAATACAAGGGCGAAGTGGTAACAACGTTTAATATAATTATGAATTAAGAATTATGATTCAGGATTGCAAGAACCAAGAACCAAGAACCAAGAACCAAGAACCAAGAACCAAGAACCAAGAACCAAGACAGCTACGCAGTCAATTAAGAATTAAAAATTAAGAATTAAGAGAGCTGCGCAGTCTGGATTGATAAAAAAATCTGCGTGCATCTGTAAAATCTGCGTCATCTGCGTGCAAAAAGACTATCAAACCAGCCTGCGTAGCATCTTGGCTCTTGGCTCTTGAAATCCTGAAATCCTGAATCACTTTAAAAACAAATAATGAAAACAATAATTTTATTTTTTGCCTTTTTGCCTCTCATCATTACTGCGGAGGCGGAGGCGCAGACAAACGGGGAAATCAAACGCGCGGTACATCAGGCCGGCGTTATAGCGAAAATCTTTGACGGCGAAATGGAAATGCCGCCGGAAGACGTTTCGCCCGAATTTTTTGCCGATTCGATGCAGACATATTCCTGCGTCCTGACGGCAGGCTTTGAAATAAGCAGCGCCTCGCTCTGTTATAACGATGTGGCTATACTCGCTTCGGGAGTGCGCACCGTAAATATCCGATGCGTCAGAGAATACACTCACACTTCATCGTCGATTGGCGTAGGAAATGTGTCGATTACCACAACCACTTATCGTAGGGAAACGAGCGATTTTTTTCCTGTAACGATCAATCTGGAGCCGGATAAATGCTACTCCATCGAAGCCGACATGTCGGGCGGCGGGCTATTTCACAGTCTCAAAGAACGTGTAAAGAATATCTCGATTGTGGAGCTAAGCGATCCGAAGAAAATCAAATCGGCAAAAACAAAGGCAGCAGAACTGCTCGCCAATCCCGACAAATATATGGCAAACACCGTAACCGCACGGAATTACAGAGATTATATCGATTGGTGGAAAAGTCATCCAACAGCTCTGGACGGAACTTATGTCTCGAAAAACGGAAAGACACAGATAAACATCGACGGAAATAGGTTCAAGGCATACAATAGCAACTATGTGTATGGCCTTACTACTTTTCTTTATGGAACCTGCATGTTCAACGACAGGACAATCGTGGCGCATATCGACACCATCAAAACGACCAAACTCGGAGGTTTAAGAAGCAAAGCAAGCAAGGAGGACGTCAAAGCCGGCCGATTTACTAACGTGCTGTACTATAAATCGGCCGACGAGGTTTTTGATATACTGTCAAAAGAAAGCGACGAGGTTTCGTTTCTTCATAATTTTTTTCTGAAGGACGAGTTTCGGCGGCGTGCCGACAAGGGTATGGCAGCATCCGTAGTCGAGGAATTTAATCCCGACGAGGTTGCGGCAAGCGGTATGGCAACGCTCGACATCGCCTGGCAAGTGGTGGACGGGGCTTTGCTGGTGAGCGGACAAGGCGATATTCCGGGTAATCCATCATGGTCGAGCGCTGTTGATAAATTCACCTCCGCCGTAATTGGCGATGGCATAACCAGCCTCGGACATCACTCATTTGCCGGCACAAAAATCCAATCCATTGTAATCGGAAAAGATGTATCGAACCTTAAAACTTACGCCTTTTTCAACTGTAACGAGCTTGCTGTGGTGGAGATAAAAAATCCCGTTCCGCCCAAAGTCGGCATGTTTGTATTCATGTCCACACCCATCGGCAAAGCCCGACTGATTGTTCCCGCCGGCTCGAAAGCCGCCTACGAAAAAGACAAAAACTGGAAAAAGTTTGGAACAATCGAAGAATTATGAATTCATAATTAACCATTAACTTCGCCTCGTTAATTTTATAAAATTAAAAACGTATCATTATGAAGTTCAAAACATTTATTACAATTTTCTTTGGCATGATAATTTGCCAGCCCTGCGCGATGCGAGCGCAGGAAACGCCTGCATGGGCTAAAGAATCGGTAGAAAAACGCGAACAGCGCATGGCCTGGTGGCGACACGACCGCTTTGGAATGTTCATTCACTGGGGACTCTACGCTTTGCCGGCGCGTCATGAATGGGTCAAAAATCATGAGAAAATTTCGGACGAAAATTATCAAAAATATTTCGACCGCTTTGACCCCGACCTCTTTAATCCAAAGGAATGGGCTGCAAAAGCCCGAGAAGCCGGTATGAAATATGTGGTGATTACTACTAAACATCACGACGGTTTTTGCCTGTGGGACAGTAAATATACCGACTTTAAGGCGACGAAAACGCCTTATGGCAAAGATCTTATCAAGCCCTTTGTCGAAGCTTTTCGCGCCGAAGGTCTCCGCATTGGCTTCTACTATTCGCTGATAGATTGGCATCATCCAGATTTTACGTATGATTATTTCCATCCAAACGGCCCGCAAAATTCCGAAGAACGAAAAACGGCAAATGCAAATCGAGACATCAAAAAATATCAACAATATCTTAAAGACCAGATAACTGAAATAATGACTCAGTTTGGACAAATCGACGAACTGTTTCTCGATTTCTCGTATCCGGGCGCCGACGGCAAAGGACGTAACGACTGGGATTCGGAAAATCTTATCAAACTGATTCGCAAACTGCAACCGCAAATACTTATCGACGACCGCGCCGATCTCAACGACACCGACTGGGGCTGGGATTTCAAAACTCCTGAACAATATATGCCCTCGGAATGGCCAACGGTGAACGGCAAGCGCGTTGCCTGGGAAACATGTCAAACCTTTTCTGGCTCATGGGGATACCACCGCGACGAACAGTCATGGAAAAACGTGCGACAATTGCTTACCATGCTTATCGAAGTAACGAGCAAGGGTGGAAATCTGCTGCTTAACGTCGGCCCAACGGCTCGCGGACTTTTCGACGACCGCGCCAATGCCAGCCTCGAAGGTATGGGGCAATGGATGAAATATCACAGTCGCTCGATCTACGGCTGCACACAGGCGCCAGAGGAATTTACTGTTCCGAAAAACTGCCTGCTGACATATAATCCGGAGCGTAAACGCCTGTATATCCACATTCTCGAATGGCCAATACATGCTCTGCGCTTGCCGGCTTATGCAGGCAAATTCAAATACGCACAACTGCTGAACGACGCTTCGGAAGCACGCTACAAAACCGAAGACAACAATATAATCTTCGACCTCCCGCTTCGCAAACCACCAGTCGAAATCCCTGTAATCGAGCTGTTTTTGGAATAGAAAATAATTGGAATTATGAATTATGAATTATGAATTATGAATCATTAAAAAAAAAGACTACTTTTACGGTCGAATTAAACAATTACGTTAAACGTTATAACTATGGTTTTAAATTTATTAACTTTCTTACAGGCTCCCGCTTCAAGCGGTAATAGCTGGTCTTTTCCTTTGGTGATGGTTTTGATGTTTGTGGCGATGTGGTTTTTCATGATTCGTCCGCAGCAGAAAAAGCAAAAGCAACTTAGAGAGATGCGTAAAACTCTGTCTAAGGGCGATAAAATAATTTCGCAGGGAGGAATTTTCGGAGTTATTATTGACGTGAAAGATACCTACTTTATAGTAGAGGTAGATACTAACGTCAAAATAAGAATTGCAAAAGATCTTGTATATAAAGATCTAAGCGAACTTCCGCAGCAAAAGTAGAAAGTTTTGCACACAAATGTGCCATGACCGACGGAGATAACAACAAATCCAAAACAAGGCTGAGTGCCTATCGGCGTTATTTTGTTGTGTTTATGTTTGTTGTTTTATCCGCCGGATTGTGGCTTATGAACAAATTGACACAGGATTACCTTGCTGTACTGCGTTTTACCACAGAATTGAAACACTCAGGCGCAGCTGCAATATATACCGCGATAGACGATAATACCTTGTCGGTACAGATAAAAGCTTCGGGATTCTTCATTGTTCGCGAACGTTTATCGAAAAACACACAGATAGTTTTCGATGTGAAAGATTTGAAACTTTCCGAAAACTCGAAATCAGAATTGCGTTTGCCTACGGCTTTGCTGAAAGACAAACTCGCTGAACATCTTGACGAAAACGTTCATGTGATGGCCATAGAACCCGATTCTCTTCGTTTCAAAGTTTCGCGCAATATCAACAAGAAAGTGCCTGTGCTTGCTTCGGTTGAGCTGAGTTTTGAGGGCGAATATCGTCAAAGCGCTCCGATAGAATTTTTGCCCGACAGCGTAACGCTTTCAGGAAGCGCCGACGAGCTGGCTCAAATCGTTTCGGCAAAAGCTATCATCGGTAAACTTGAACATCTTACACGTGCGGTGGAGGGCGTCGCCGAAATTGCCATCTCCGATAATGCCGCTGTCAAACCCAAAAAAGTGAGGTATAAGATTCCTGTCGATCGCTGCACCGAAGGCGAAATATTGGCGCCAGTGAACTTGCTGAACTCGCCTAAAAAATCGTCGATTACCCTTTTGCCATCCTTAGTAAAAGTGAATTACACCGTTCCGCTGAAGCATTATTCCAAAATTGCGCATGGAGACTTTGTGGTAACGGCCGATTTCAACGATATGCAACAGTCGCTTTCGCGAAAAATCAGCCTTACTCTGCAACGAAAACCCGACGAGGCTTTCAATGTAAGACTGACGCCCGGCTTTGTCGAACTGATAATCCGCGAGGAAAACAAGTTTTGATTGGCGTTTTCGATTCGGGCGTAGGCGGCTTATCTGTATTCGGAGAAATCATTAAATTGCTTCCAAACGAATCGATTACCTATTATGCCGACAGCGCAAATTGTCCTTATGGAACAAAATCGAAGGAGGAAATTATCTTGCTTTGTTCCGACATCACACATCGCTTGATTGAGGCTGGCTGCACGATAATAACGGTGGCTTGTAATACAGCTACTTCGGCAGCTATTGCGCATTTACGCTCGAATTTCGATTTGCCTTTCGTCGGCATCGAGCCGGCAGTTAAGCCGGCAGCACTGAAATCGCGCACCGGCACTGTGGGCGTGCTTGCTACCGAAGGGACGCTCAAAAGCGATTCGTTCAACAAAACCAGAGAATTGTTTGCGGGCAATGTGAGGGTGATAAGCACCGTCGGCGCCGGATTGGTGGAACTTGTGGAACGCGGCGAAACAGGTACTCCGGCAGCAGAAAAGCTATTGCGCAAATATCTCGAACCGATGATGTCAGAAGGTGTTGATAACCTGGTGCTGGGATGTACACATTATCCTTTTCTATCGGATGAGATACGCAAAATCACAGGCGAAGCCATTCAGCAAATCAATCCGGCGCCGGCAGTGGCGCAACAGGTGCAACGACTTGCCGAGCGGCATGGTTTATTGTCTTCGTCGGACGATAAACCGGAATATCAGTTTATTTCCTCCGACGGAACTTGCGTGCTTGCTCGCATGGCCGCAAGTATAGTTGGAGAAAAGGCAAAATACACAGTGCGCAGTTTACGTTGATTTACAGGTAAATTATTGTAATAAATCGGGACGCAGCCTGCTGGTGCGTTCGTATGACTGTTCGTCGTTCCATTGCTCTATTGCTTTGTGATTTCCGGAGATCAAGACCTCCGGAACTGTCCATCCGTTAAATTCCGGCGGGCGAGTGTAAACGGGAGGCGAAAGTAGCCCGTCCTGAAACGAATCGCTCAGCGCTGAGGTTTCGTCGGAAATAGCGCCGGGCAAAACACGTGTAACAGAATCGGTTATTATTGCTGCGGCAAGTTCTCCGCCCGAAAGCACATAGTCTCCAATAGAAATTTCTTTTGTAATCAAATGCTGACGTACGCGATGATCAACTCCTTTGTAATGACCACATAATATTATGATAGACGAGAGCATCGACAATCTGTTTGCCTCGCCTTGCGTAAAACGCTCTCCATCGGGCGAAGTATAGATTATTTCCTCGTAATTGCGCTCGGCTTTAAGAGCATTTATCAGATTATAAATAGGCTCGATCATCATTACCATGCCTGCTCCGCCGCCGAAAGCATAATCGTCAATTTTCATGTAATTACCTTTGCCGTAATCGCGTAAGGAGTGCAAATGTATCTCTGCCACTTTCTTGTCGCAAGCGCGTTTTACTATCGAATGATTTATAAATCCTTCAAGCAACTCCGGCAAGACTGATATTATGTCGATTCTCATATGAATGAATTATGAAAGATTCAGGATTTCAAGAACCAAGAACCAAGAACCAAGAACCAAGACAGCTACGCAAGCTGGTTTGATAGTCGTTTTGTATGCAGATGACGCAGATCTTTTTATCAATCCAGCCTGCGTAGCTCTCTTAATTCTTAATTTTTAATTCTTAATTGACTGCGTAGCTCTCTTAATTCTTAATTTTTAATTCTTAATTGACTGCGTAGCGTCTTGGCTCTTGGCTCTTGCAATCTTGGCTCTCTTAATTGTATAGTCCGATTTCGGCTATTGTTGGGCATGGAAGCGCTTCTTCGATATTGATACGTATTTTGCGGGCAGTGATAGTGGGGAAGTGCAGAATACGCTTGTATCCGATAGTTGTTTGACGGTCGATAAGAGTCCATTTATCGCCGTCGAGATACTCTACGCTGAAAGCTTTCACTCGTTGTCCGAGAGGGATGTATTCCTGAATGACAATACAATCGAAGGACTTATCTTCTTTGAGGTCGAATTGCAGAGAGGCAGATGTTTGTTCGTCGTTGGTTGTCCAGTAAGTATCGAAATTTGCGTCGATAGTGTATTTTACATCGAACAATCCATTCTTTTTTCCACGCACTTTGTCGGCAGAAGCCTCGGCTCCTGCGAGAAGATTATTAGCAAAACTTTCTTTGATCCATTTACCAAATTCGACAAGTCGGATAGAATCCGCAGGATGAATCAAGCCTCTTCTGTCGGGCGGAACGTTTAGCAGGAGGTTAGCATTTCGTCCCACAGAATTATGATATATTTTGATAAGTTCTTGCAGCGATTTCACTTTATCGTCGGTCGATTCGCTATAAAACCAGCCCGGTCTTATTGACACGTCGGCTTCTCCGGGCAGCCATTTAGCGCCGTCGATTTCACCTTCGTTGAGAACTTTTGCTTTTGGAGCGTCTGCTCCGGGCGCAAAACCGTCGGTATTGAGCATACTCCAATTTGTTTCGCCGGCGCTTCCGCGTTCATTGCCAATCCAGCGGCATCCCGGGCCGACGTCGCTAAAAATAACAGCCTGCGGCTGGAGAGTGCGGACAGTTTCGTTGAATTTTTCCCAATCGTAAACCTGTTTTTTTCCGTTTGGACCTTCTCCGTTAGCTCCGTCGAACCATTGTTCAAAGACTTCGCCGTAGTCGCCAAGCACTTCGCCGAGCATTTTGACGAAGACCTCGTTGTATTCGGGCGTGCCGTAATCGGGATGATTTCTATCCCAGGGCGAAAGGTAAACGCCAAATTTAAGTTCATACTCTCGACATGCCTCCGAAAGTTCGCGAAGCACATCGCCTTGACCCTCTTTCCACGAGCTTTCTCTCACCGTGTGAGTGCTGTATTTGCTTGGCCAGAGGCAAAATCCGTCGTGATGTTTTGCAGTGATGATGATGCCTTTCATGCCGGCGGCCTTTGCTGTGGACGCCCATTGACTGCAATCGAGCGCTGTCGGATTAAAGACTTTCGGATCCTCCGTACCATGTCCCCACTCCATATCGGTAAAGGTGTTAGGTCCAAAATGTACGAACATGTAGTATTCGAGTTTTTGCCATTCCAATTGATGTTCGGAAGGAATCTGAGTGCGCGCTTGCGGCGGCTCGACGTTTTGTCCGCAGGCCGTCAAAAGAAGGCCGACGAAGTAAAAAGGAATAAATTTTTTAATCATAATAGATGTTTTTAAAAGATGTGTAAAACTTAGAATTGAAAATATATAAAAGCTTGTATTTCGGATGATTTTACTTGCATCACAAGGGCTATTGTGCCTGCAAGGGCTGCGGCTTTCCAGAGCAATGGCAGGCGGATGACGATTTGTTCGCACGATTTTTCGATTTTCGCAGGTGTGAAGTGCATCGCAAATCCGATGCTCATCAACACAAAAACGGCCGGATAGCTTTCGAGCAGGCCGGGCAAAAGTTCGGCATGAAAAAAGGTGAATATTTGCTTGATCATGCTTATTGCAAGTTCGAAACTGTCGGCACGAAAGAAAATCCAGCTTAAACAGACGAGATGAAAAGTGAGAATCATTCCGACAATTCGCGCCGGAGGCTTCATCTCTGCGCCTGTCGATTTTAATTGCGGGAAGATGCTCATCAGGAATTTGTGCGCTGCGAGGGCGATTCCGTGCAAGGCTCCCCAGCAGAGAAAACGCAGTGAGGCTCCATGCCATAATCCGCCAAGCAGCATGGTTGCGGCTAAGTTTATGTAGGTTCGGATTTTGCCTTTGCGATTTCCTCCCAGCGAGATGTAAAGATAGTCGCGTAGCCAGGATGAAAGCGAGATGTGCCATCGTCTCCAAAACTCGGTTATCGAGGCGGATTTGTATGGAGAATCAAAATTTATATTGAAACGAAATCCGAGTAAAAGAGCGATACCGATTGCCATGTCGGAATATCCCGAAAAATCGCAATAGATTTGCAGCGCGTATCCATACACTCCGAAGAGATTTTCTACTCCGCTGTAAAGCGCCGGATTATCGAAGATTCTATCCACAAAATTTATGCTGATGTAGTCCGATATGACAGCTTTTTTGAACAGTCCGGTAATTATCAGAAATACTCCTCGTCCGAACATTTCTTCGGATACAAAAAGCGGCTGCCTTATTTGCGGAATAAAGTCGCGAGCGCGGACTATCGGGCCAGCAACTAACTGCGGAAAAAAGGATACATAGAAAGCGTAATCCTGAATTTTATCTAAAGGTTCGAGCTTTTGTCGATACACATCGATGGTGTAGCTCATCGATTGAAAAGTGAAAAAAGATATTCCGACGGGCAGGAATATATCAAACGGGTCGAAATCGTTTTTGCTCAAATCGCAGTAAATTTCGTAAAAGAAATTGGTGTATTTAAAATAAAATAGCAAGCCCAGATTAATCGCTATGCTTGCCGTTAGAAGCAGTTTTCGTATGGCGAGGTCTTTGTTTCGGCTCATCTTTTGGGCAAGAATAAAGTCGGAACAAGTAACAAAGAGCAGAGCAAGGAAGTATATCCCGCTCGATTTGTAATAAAAATAATACGAAAACAGAATCACATACACAATTCTGAGATTGTCCCTTTTTGCCGCCGCCACGTATATTGCCATAAATGCCGCAAAGAGAAAGAGGAAAAATCCGCTGCTAAAAATCATTGGAGCTTGCGGGTCATATTCAAACAAAAGTTTTAATTCTTCGAGGTCGAATATCTGCATAATTCTTTTAGCGGTCTTTGATATATTGATTATAGGCTCGAATCAAGGCTTGAAAGAGTAATTCGCCCTGAAATTCGTAACCTTCTTTGGTAAAATGAACGCCGTCCTTCACCAGCAATTTTTTCTTGTTCCACTGCAAAGCCGAGCCTTTTCCTCCGGTGGCTTTGTACATGTCCCAGTAAGGACATCCGTAGGTAAGAGCGTAGTTTTCGATTGCTTGTCGAACTTCGCCGGCGAGATGGTTCGGAGCGCGTTTGTTTCTTGCGTATCTTTTGTATGTTTCGGGCGGCGTGGCCAGCAGTACTGCTGCTTCGGGCGAGTATTCCATCATCGAGAAAACTAAGTCGAAAACATCGTTCGAGAAATTTCTATTCAACGTTTTAGCGTATGCTTCGTTGGTGCCGAGCGAAACGATAATCAAATCGGGTTTCAGATAGGCCAGCTGTCGGCAAAGCAACTCTTCGCGTTTGAAGTCGGAATATTGAGCGCCGTTTATTCCTATTGAATGATAAATCACACCGTTTTTACCGTTTGAAAGGTCGAAACCAAAAAAGGAAATCTGTCCCGATTCGGACGATGACGAAAAGCTGACGTCAATGTTACTTACCGGATGTTTCAGCAGAAACGATTCGCCATAAGGCCCCAGCGTATCTCTTGATATAATCAGCGAATCGGCAATGCTTGCCGAGGATTTCGACAACTCGTATATGGCGTTTATTCTGTTAAATGCCCACTCGCCGTAGAACGATTCGTCGATTGTGCTGACATTAAGCTGGGCAATTGTGTCGGCCACACGCAGAGCCAAGCCGGTAAGTCCTATCGGTATTCCTCCGGATTTTACCAGACGGGCTACATCCCATTTGCTGTCCGACGAGATTCTATAATTTCCCGCTCCGTTAGTTTTAGCGATTTTAAGCGGAGCAATCAGCCCGCGTCCGGCATTTCCGAAGTAAAGCTGCATCAGTTTACGCACCGTACCGGGTTTGAAATCGGCCTGAACATGCGAATCGCCAATATGTACTATCGATACCGTTTGAGCAGAAGAGCCGGCGCTGCCTGCTCGACGAAGATTCCGGAGCTTTTCAAAAAATGGATACAGTTTCTTTGTGCTGTCGCTTATGAGATTGTTTTCAGCTCCGGCAAAGGAATGTTTCAGGCTCAATTCGTAAGCTATGGTATCGACATGCGACGACTGCAAAACAAAGGTCTCAGCATCGGAAAACGGATAAATACAAGCAGCCGAATCAGAGGGAAAAGCAGCAAGCGTACAGCCACTGCCCGCGAAGAAAATAAACGCGAAAAATACAAGTCCCGATTTGCACAGCGAAATCACCGGCAACAATAGTCTTAACTCTAAAAACATCGCGCAAAAGTACAACTAATTTAATTAATGAATTATGAATTATGAACCAGGATTGCAAGAACCAAGAATCAGGACAGCTACGCAGGCAATTAAGGGATGCGAAATTAATAACTTATAATAGTTTCGTTAGTTGTAAAGAAATTTATAGTTCCATTTTGGTAAAAAATCATCAAAAACGACGGGCATTGTTTTCATAAATTTGTCACT
>JAITGD010000190.1 GCA_031280885.1 Prevotellaceae bacterium
CCGTCGCCATTGTCGGCATAAAAAGCATTGTAAATCAAATATCCAATTTTTTTTCCTTCGATATTGTATATCGAATCAAGAAAAACAGGATTTTCTTTGTACTCCATAACAGTCAGCGCAATAGCGGCGCTGTCGGAGATAGCGTCATTATTAATTACAGCGAGATTCAGGGTGTGATTCTGCGACATTTGCGAAATAACTGCTTGATAATTCGACTTGTTCATTCTTTGTCCATTTACGCCAAAGAAATAATCGCCGCGTCTCAGACCTTTCGTTTCGGCAGGAGAAGCGGGTTTTACGTAAGTGATGTAGCCAACAATAGTATAATTATCAGGCATTTCAATGACATTAAAATCGTATCCAGCCTCCATATTAACCCCCGAAAGCGAGTTCAGCAATTCGAGATAATTATCCTGAATCCACGAAAAACGGTCGTCGCGATGAAGCAGCGATTTGAAATAAGACGAAGGTTCCAGCGTTTTGTTGGTATTGGCAGGTATTTCCTCGTTCCACAGATAGTAGGTTTTCATATTTTTGAATATCCAATCGTTTACCGATTCAGCCGTTTCATTTTTTTCGCAGGAATAGAATATACTCACTGCAAATAAGGCGATTACCGCAGCGATTTTCGTTTTCATGATCAGTGTTTTTAGCGATTTTTTTACAAGTCGATTTTATTACACTGTTCTGAAGCAGCGCACCCAATCAATATCCATATTTACAGGCATATAAGTCGCCGCTTCTTCGGCTGTAACTCCGCTCGAAAAGGCAATGTACATGGGTTCGCTGATGATGTTGCGTGTTTCAAACACTTTTTTTCCGTTGATTAACCAGGTGATTTTATCGACAGTCCACAGCAGAGTGTAGATATAGAAATCATCATTAAGTCTGTAATTCAGTGTTTGTTCCACTCGCTGACCGTGTCCGTATGCCGACACTGTCAATTTATTTCCTTCAAATTTGAATACGTTCAAATGCGGCAACATAGTGTCGGACGCCATCCAAAATGCGTGATACGTTCCGGGGACTTTCGTAACCCGAACTTTGGCTTCGAACCGTCCGTAGGTCTGACGGTATGAGCCTGAGGAATTGACAATTCCAGAAGTATAAGAAAAGGTTTTAGGAACGAATCCCAGAGTTTTGTTCCATGCAAGACCTTCTTTTCTTTCGTGTTTGGTTTGGATACGCATTATTCCGCTTGATACGACCACATTTTCGGGCGTAGCAATCTGTAATTCTTCCATTTGCGAGTACGTTGCTCCGTTCAGCAGCTGTTCGCCGAGGAAAGGTTTTTTGAGCCATCGGCGGTCGTCGATTTCGGGTTTCGAGAAATCGTCGTAAAGTTTTGAAATCCAACGTTCATGCTCTTCAAAATCTTTAGAATATTTCTTTTGAAGTTTGAAGAAAGTTTTGATTGCTTCGGATTTTCCAAGTTCTCGAAATTCAAGTTTGCAAAGATAAGGGTCGCTCATCTTGAAGCGTTTCTTGTTTTTGAGATATTTCACCTTGTTGATGAAATCGGGGTTTTCAACCTGCTGTTTTAGAGCGAGGTATTCTTCAACCAATCCGGGTTGTTCGGGTTGAACGCCTTTTTTCAGCCAATTTTTCACTCCTCGTATATTTTTGAGTTCGCTGAAGCGTTTTTCCATTCTCGCCTCTTCGCTATTCGAGTAGGCGAGGGCTTTGATTCGCGCAAGCTCTTTTTCATAAGCCTGAGAACCAACATATTCTTTCAACTCGAGATAGCGCTTGAAATCATCGGATTCGCGTATTCCGACAAACTTGGCGTAATTGTTTTCGCGGTTGAACAATTCATTTTCGTATGACGCCGTTGATGGTATCGACGACGAAAAAAGCGAACGTAAGAAACTAAACATAGTTTAAATATTTCGTTTAAAACATAAACTCGCGAACCTAATGTAAGGTTCGATTCGGCGCAAAATTACAAATAAAATCTATTTTCGAGTTTTAGAGGTTCAACTTCGACAAGGTTTGTTTCACGATATTTTCCATCAGCCTGTATCCTAAGTCGGTAACATGCACTCCGTCGCCGGTATATTCGGCAATCATCGCTTTGTGTTCGTTGACCATGCTCGAGTAATAATCGACATACGCGAAAGATTTTTCTTGTGCGTAGGCCTTTATTTTAGCGTTAAGTTCCAATATTTTACTTGGAACATCTTTTATATTCTTTCTCCACGGGATATTTCCTGCCGGTAAAACCGAAGTCAGCACAACCGCAATACCGTTGGCTGCTGCGATTTCGGCCATCGATTTGATGTTTCCGAAAGTAAAATCGGGATCGTAAGTTCCTGAATTTTCGGCAATATCGTTGATTCCTCCATTGATGACCACCGCTTGCGGATTAAGTTCCACGACGTCGTTTCTGAAACGCGACAGAAATTGCGGACTTGTCTGTCCGCTTATGCCTCGTCCGACGTAACCGTTTGATTTAAAGAAATCAGGATGAATATTAGCCCAGCCTTCGGTGATGGAATTGCCAAGAAAAACGACCTTCACTCGCGTGTCGGCGGAATTTTTCAGTTGTTTGTTAGCCTCGGCATATCGGCTCAGATTTGCCCAGTTGTCGTTGTTTGTCTGGCCGTTAAGTATAAAAGAAAACATTTGCGATAAAACTGCAAAAAATAAAACTTTAATTTTTATCATGACGATTTAATATTTTGAAATTATGTCGTTTATGAACTTTTTACTTTTGGATTCCATACTTCGTCATTAGCGCCGGCGTCTATATCCAATTTTCTTGCGAAGGTGAACAGGAAATCCGAAAGCCTATTCAGATATTTCACCACAAGTTCCGGAACTTCGTAATCCTGAGCAAGTCGCACGGCGCCGCGTTCGGCTCGACGACAGACGCTTCGCGCCACATGACAAAAGGCTTCCGCAGGCGAGCCTCCGGGTATAACAAACAGACGCAAAGGCGGTAAGGTGGCGTCGATTTTATCAATTTCCGTCTCGATAGCCTCTATATCGTCGAGTTTTATTTCGGGCAATTTTTTCGCTGTATCGCCGTCCGAAGCAAGCAAAGCCGAGCAAGTCATCAGCCTGTCCTGCACCTCGAAAATGAATTTTTTGTAATATTCGTCGGCACAATACGCCCGTACTACGCCCAAGTGCGAAATCAATTCATCCACAGTTCCATAAGCCTCCACGCGGGGATGATTTTTGGGAACTCTCGCGCCCCCCACAAGCGAAGTCTCGCCGCCATCGCCTTTTTTAGTGTAAATTTTCATTATTTTTATCATTTTTTGGACTTTTAGACTTTTGGACTTTTGGACTTTTGGACTTTTGGATACTTCTGAGAACCTAAATTAAACGGAAGTCCAACAGTCTAACAGTCCAACAGTCCAACAAACAGTCCAACAGTCCAACAGTCAAGTAAAAAGCCCATATATTTGTGCATCTATTTTGCTGATTACGCTTCTCAAATCCTCCTGTTTTTCCGAGAAGTTTACGCTGTCCACATCTATTGTTAGGCGCTTATTTTCATAAGTTTCTATCCAATCTTCGTATCGCTTGTTCAGTTTATTCAGATAGTCGATTCGTATTCCCTCTTCGTATTCGCGTCCGCGTTTTTGTATCTGATTTACAAGCGTTGGCACGGAGGCACGGAGATAAATCAACAAATCGGGAGGCGAAACCAAACCAATCATCGTGTCGTAAAGCGAGCGATAATTTTCGTAATCACGCGGCGCCATCAGCCCCATTCCGTAGAGATTAGGCGCGAAAATACAAGCGTCTTCATAAATTGTTCTGTCCTGAATGACAGAGCTTTTGTTTTTTCCGATTTCGATGATGTTTCTCAGACGTTTGTTCAGAAAAAAAATCTGTAGATTGAATGACCATCGTTGCATATCTTCGTAAAAATCAGTTAAATACGGATTTCCGTCCACATCCTCGAACTGAACTTCCCATCCGTAGTGTTTCGACAATAAACCTGCAAGAGTTGTTTTGCCGCTTCCAATGTTCCCTGCAATAGCTATGTGCATAATC
>JAITGD010000205.1 GCA_031280885.1 Prevotellaceae bacterium
AAATAATCCGTATCTTTGCGGCTTAAAATAAATCGGTAAATGTACCATAAGAAGAAAACAAAAATAGTTGCAACGGTTTCCGACAGACGTTGCGAACCCGATTTCCTGAAGGAACTGTACGAGTGCGGAATGAACGTCGCACGAATCAATACGGCGCATGTTAATACCGACAGCGCTAAAATGGTGGTGGACAATGTGCGCAAAATAGCCGACGACATTGCCCTACTGATAGATACCAAAGGCCCCGAAATGCGTATCACGCAAATGATCAACGACGAAGGCTTCGAAGTCAAAGCCGGACACGTTATAGTAATATCGGGCGATAAGGAAAAAGCCTCATCGGAAGAAATGCTGTATGTCAATTATTTAAACTTTGTACGCGATGTTCCGCTCGACGCCGTAATCTTGATAGACGACGGAGAAATCGGCCTGAAAGTGAACGACAAAACCGACGAATATCTGCTGTGCGAAGTGCTGAACGACGGCAAAATCAAAGGACGTAAAAGCGTAAACGTCCCCGGAGTACACGTCAAGCTGCCCTCGCTCACGCCAAAAGATATCGACTTTATAAATTGGGCGGTGGACAATGAAATAGATTTCATAGCTCACTCCTTTGTACGTAATAAACAGGATGTTCTGGACATTCAAAAAATACTCGACGAGCGTAAAAGCCGAATAAAAATCATCGCAAAAATCGAAAATAAACAAGGTGTTGATAATATCGACGATATTCTCAATCACGTTTACGGTATCATGGTGGCTCGCGGAGACTTAGGTGTGGAAATCGCCGCCGAAAAAATCCCCGGAATCCAGCGTTTGTTACTGAAAAAATGTCGCGAACACAAAAAACCCGTCATCATAGCTACACAAATGCTGCACAGCATGATAGAGCATCCGCGACCAACGCGAGCCGAAGTGAGCGATGTGGCAAATGCAATATACCAGCATACCGATGCGATAATGCTGAGCGGCGAAACAGCTAACGGAAACTATCCTATTGAGGCTTTGGCTACTATGGCTAAAATAGCCGTCGAAATAGAAAAACAACTCGAAGCCGAACCAAACATCAATCTGCTGCGCGTAACCCAGCCCATTACGGCAATTCTGGCAAGAGCGGCGGTGGAAGCCTCTACTCGACTGCCTATAAAGGCGATAGTGGTGGATACGATTTCGGGACGAACAGGACGATACATGGCCGCCTTCAGACCGCGAGTGCCTGTGTTTGCCAAATGTTACAACGAAAGAGCTATGCGCGAACTCGCTCTGTCATACGGAGTTTTCGCAACAATGATGTGTCCGCGAAAAACAAAAGACGAATTTGAACAGGCGGCGATAAAATCGTTGCTGGACGAAAATTGCGTCAAACCCGACGATATGATTGCTGTGGTCGGTGGAAGTTTCGGCCCGACAACCGGAGCTTCGTTCATGGAAATCTGTAGAACTAAAACCATAGAAACAGCTTGAATATCAGAAAATCAAACATCACAGGAAATCAAATCATCACCATACATAATCTAAATGCACGACGATGAATAACATTTTTGTTTATTGCGAAATCGAAAACGGCGTAACGGCCGACGTAAGCCTGGAACTGCTGACCAAGGGTCGCGAACTGGCAAATCGACTTAATTGCAAACTCGAAGCTATTGCGCTGGGTCATAAACTGGAAGGCGTGGAAAATCTACTGTTCGACTACGGAGCCGACGTGGTTCACACGGCCGACGACGAACGTCTGTCGCCATATCGCACGCTGCCGCATACGGCGATAGTAACAGGAGTTTTCAGAGAAGAAAACCCGCAAATAGCTCTCTTCGGCGCTACTACTCTGGGACGCGATCTGGCTCCACGAGTTTCGTCAGCGCTGAAAAGCGGTCTTACTGCCGATTGCACCAGCCTCGAAATAGGAGATCATAGCGATAGCAAAGGTAAGGAATACAAAGATTTACTCTTGCAGATACGTCCGGCTTTCGGTGGAAATATCATCGCAACCATCATCAATCCCGATAACAGACCACAAATGGCTACCGTGCGCGAAGGCGTGATGCGTAAAGCTCCGGTAACAAACCCAAAACAAGGCGAAGTGAAACGAATACAGGCCGATAAATATTTTTCAGACACCGATTTCGCCGTCAGCATAATCGAAAGGCATATCGAAGAACGAAAAGTGGACATCAAAGGAGCGCCGATAATCGTATCGGGCGGATACGGAATGGGTTCGCGCGAAAATTTCGGAATGTTATACGAACTTGCAGCCTTGCTCGGAGGCGAAGTCGGAGCTTCGCGCGCAGCAGTCGATGCTGGTTTCGCCGAACATGCTCGTCAGGTAGGCCAAACAGGTGTTACTGTACGTCCTAAGCTGTATATTGCCTGCGGAATTTCGGGACAGGTTCAACACACGGCAGGTATGCAGGAGTCGGCAATGATTATCGCCATCAACAACGACCCCAAAGCGCCTATAAATCAGATTGCCGACTATACCGTTACGGGAGATGTGTCGGATGTCGTTCCGAAAATGATAAAATACTATAAAGCAAACACAAAATAAATTTAGTAATCAATAGAAAATAAAAAAACTTTAGTAATCAATAGAAAATAAAAAATATAGAATATGAATTTGTTGACCGGAAAAACAGCGCTGGTTACAGGCGCAGCTCGCGGAATAGGACGAGCAATCGCCCTTAAACTTGCATCCGAAGGTGCAAATGTGGCTTTTACGGACATCGCCCTGTCGGAAAATACCGAAAGTCTGGAAAAAGAATTGCAGACGGCCGGAATCAAAGCTAAAGGATACGCCTCGAACGCAGCCTCATACGAGGAAACAATGAAAATTGTGGATGAAATCGTAAAAGACTTCGGACGAATCGATGTGCTTGTGAATAACGCAGGTATCACCAAAGACGGCCTGCTGATGCGCATGAGCGAAGAACAATGGGACGCCGTGATTAACGTAAATCTAAAATCGGCTTTCAACTTCACAAAAGCCGTTACACCCGTGATGATGAAGCAGAAAGTCGGCTCGATAATAAACATGAGTTCGGTGGTGGGCGTCTCGGGCAACGCGGGACAGGCTAACTATTCGGCGTCAAAAGCAGGAATGATTGGCCTTACAAAATCGGTGGCTCAGGAATTAGGCTCGCGTAACATCCGTTGCAACGCCGTCGCTCCGGGATTCATTATCACCGAAATGACAGCAAAATTGCCCGAAGATGTGCGCAAAGGCTGGACGGATAAAATCCCCCTTCGACGCGGAGGTACGCCGGAAGACGTTGCAAATGTTACCCTCTTTCTGGCTTCCGAACTCTCGGCATACGTGAGCGGACAGGTTATCAATATTTGCGGAGGAATGAATACCTGATTCCGATGAAGACAAGACGCAACGAGGGCAGAGCTAACACAGCTATCATACTGATATGGATTGTGTTCGCAATCGAAATTGTTTCATTGATTTCAAGCGGACTTCAATATAATTTGCTTAGCATCGTTGCCAACGATGGGTACGTATCCGACGAAGCGGCAACGTTTAACGACATTCGAGAGCAAATAATCTCATTAATATTGATAATCGCAAACATTATATCGGCCATAACTTTCATCATGTGGTTCCGACGCGCTTATTACAATCTGCATCAGCATATAAACTATCTGCAATATTCCGAAGGATGGGCGGCCGGAAGTTGGTTCGTGCCGATTGTAAACCTGTATCGTCCGTATCGAATAATGAGAGAATTGTACGTCGAAACAGCCCATTTGATGCGAAGACACGAAATGTCCGATAAAGTTCGCTACACCGACAAATATTTGATTTGGTGGTGGGTGTTGTGGATCGTAAGCGGATTCATAGGCAATATCATTTTCAGAACGTCTCTTAAAGATCCTGAAACTATCGACGGTTATATGTATCTGACGCTTGCGCAAATAGTCGTCGGCATTTTAAGAATTGCGCTTGCGCCGATTACAATAAAAATTATAAGGGATTATTCCAAAGTGGAACCGCTGCTGATTGAGCTGGAACACAAAAATGTAGCTATTAAATCCTAAGAAAAAGCAACAAAAAAGCGCATCAGTAGCTGAATATTTTTTATGAACGAAAATAAATTATTAGACAAACTCCGAGCTATCAAACTTAAATTCGACGAGATTGGGCAGCAAATAACCGACCCCTCAGTCATTTCGGACATGAAGCGTTTCGTGGCCTTGAACAGGGAATACAAAGAATTGGAGCCGATAATCGAAATCGCTGCGAAATACGAAAACGTGCTGGGAAACATCGAGTCGGCCAAAGAATTGCTTGCTACCGAAAAAGATTCCGAAATGATCGAAATGGCTCAGGCCGAGCTGAACTCACTGAACGAAGAATTGCCAAAGGTGGAAGAGCAAATCAAATTCCTGCTCATCCCGGTCGATCCACAAGACGCGAAAAACGCCATCCTTGAAATCCGCGCCGGAACAGGTGGCGACGAGGCTTCGATCTTTGCAGGCGACCTCTACCGAATGTACATGAGAAATATCGAAAAACGAGGCTGGAAAACCGAAGTGAACAGCGTGTCGGAAGGTACGATGGGCGGTTATAAGGAAGTGATACTGACCATATCCGGACAGGGTGTTTACGGCGCTCTGAAATATGAATCCGGAGTGCATCGCGTGCAGCGCGTCCCGCAAACCGAAACTATGGGACGTGTTCACACATCCGCCGCAACGGTGGCAGTGCTGCCCGAAGCCGAAGAATTCGATATAGAACTAAACATGAACGATATCCGCAAAGACGTCTTCTGTGCATCAGGCCCCGGAGGACAGTCGGTAAACACCACTTACTCAGCAATACGGCTAACGCACATCCCAAGCGGGATAGTAGTTCAATGTCAAGATGAAAAATCGCAGTTAAAAAACTACGAAAAGGCGCTGTCGGAATTGAGAACACGCCTATACAACATGGAGTATCGAAAATATATGGACGAAATCGCAGGTAAACGCAAAACAATGGTCTCTACAGGAGACCGATCCGCAAAGATTCGTACCTATAACTACCCGCAAAGTCGTGTAACCGACCATCGTATAAATTACACGATGTACAATCTGCCAGCCTTCATGGACGGCGAAATTCAAGAGTGCATCGACTTATTACAAATAGCCGAGAACACCGAGCGGCTGAAAGAATCCGAATTATAACTACCTCACCGACATATCGACAAGGTCTGATGTATGCTTTTGCATGTTACATCACTTGGGGACTGTTTCCGGTCTTTTGGAAAATGTTCACCGAGCTGTCGGCTTTAACTGTCCTGGCACATAGAATAGTATGGGCATTCGTCTTTCTGTTTTGCTGGATAATGATCGTCGGTAACAAAAGCTTTTTCGCTTATCTTCAACAGCCGCGAACTCTGGCTACTCTCGCTCTGGCCAGCTTTGTGGTGTGCTTCAACTGGGGAACATACATCTACGCGGTGGAAAGTAACCGCATTATCGAAGCAGGACTTGGATATTATATCAACCCCTTAGTCAATGTTCTCTTCGGATACCTCTTTTTAAAAGAACGTCTTACCCCAATGCAAAAGGCCGCTGTAGCATCGGCGGCGGCAGGTGTGGCATACCTTGCTGTAAGCTACGGAGAAATCCCCTGGATCTCACTCGTATTGTCCTTCTCGTTTGGCTTTTACGGCTTGGTTAAAAAGAAATTAAAACTCGAAGCCATGCCCTCGCTCGCAGCAGAAACCTTAACTATGGTCCCGCTCGCAGCAATTTTTCTGACTTACAACATCATAGGAAAGGATGAAGCGCTCTTTGCTTCGCCAAAACTTGCCATGTTGCTCGTGGCCGGAGGAATCGTTACCGCCATTCCGCTCTTCTGGTTCGGCAAAGCAAGCCAATCGGTAAGCCTTTCAACTCTTGGATTTATACAATACCTCACCCCAACATTGCAAGTGCTTGTGGGTGTGCTGATATACGGAGAACTTTTCGACCTCGATTACCTCGTCTGCTTCGCCTTCGTATGGCTTGGCTTGGCTTTATACACCATCGGGATAATCCGTCGGAAAAGCCTTTCCACAAGTCTAATACAATGATAAAATAAAACGGACTTGTGCCTCCGATCAACTAACTGCGTTAATTTTTAAACTCGAATTTTTTATATAAAGATATCATGGATACAGCTGAAAACTACCAGGACGATAGCATCATTACCCTCGAATGGCAAGAGCATATCCGCGTGCGGCCGGGGATGTATATTGGCAAGCTGGGCGACGGAACTCTCGATGACGATGGAATTTATGTCCTGTTAAAAGAGGTAATGGATAACTCGGTGGATGAATACACTTCGGGGTACGGAACGAAAATCGACGTCTGTATCACCGACGAAGGAAAGGTGAGCGTGCGCGACTATGGACGCGGGATTCCGCTAAAAAGCGTAATCGACGCCGTCTCGAAGATGAACACCGGAGCAAAATATAACTCCAATACCTTCCAAAAGTCGGTGGGGCTTAATGGAGTAGGTCTCAAGGCGGTGAACGCCCTCTCGGAACAGTTTGAAGTTACTTCGTTTCGCGATGGAAAGGCTTTCAAAGCATGTTTTTCGCGAGGAATACTCATCGAAAGCCAAGAAATCGAAAATACTGAAGGATCGGGAACTATGGTTACATTCATGCCCGACCAAGACCCAAGCATTTTCGGGGAATATCGATTCAATATTGACTTCATCGAAACGATGATGAAGAACTACACCTACCTTAACGCCGGCCTGTCGATACGTTTGAACGGAACCCTTTACGTGTCGAAGAACGGGCTGCTCGACTTGCTAAACGATAAACTCAGCGAGGAGCCGCTATACACCCCCGTGCATCTCAAAGGGCAAGACCTCGAGGTGGCTATAACGCACGGATCGGGATATGGCGAATGTATCTATTCCTTTGTCAACGGGCAATATACGACGCAGGGAGGAACACATCTCTCGGCATTCCGCGAAGGTTTGGTCAAAACCATCAAAGAGTTCTATCGTAAGGACTTTGATTCTGATGATATCCGAACTTCGATAGTAGCAGCCATCAGCATTAGAATACAAGAGCCTGTGTTCGAGTCGCAAACCAAAACAAAACTCGGCTCGAAGGAAATGTCGCCGGGGGGTAGCACCGTCCGTAATTTTATAGTAGATTTTCTTAAACTCACTTTGGACAATTACTTACACAAACATTCCGAAGTGTCGGACACTCTGTTGAAAAAGATTCAAGAGTCGGAAAAAGAACGAAAAGCTATTTCAGGCATCAAGAAAATTGCCCGCGAAAGAGCTAAAAAGGCAAGTTTGCATAATAAAAAACTGCGCGATTGCCGTGTTCATTACAATATAAAGCACGAGAAAGCCGATGAAACCATGCTTTTTATCACAGAAGGCGACTCTGCAAGCGGCTCGATAACCAAGTCGCGGGATGTGAACACGCAAGCTGTGTTCAGCCTGCGCGGAAAACCGCTGAATACATACCGTGAAACAAAGAGCGTGGTGTATAAAAACGAAGAGTTCAATCTGTTGCAATCGGCCTTAAACATCGAGGACGACCTCGACAACCTGCGATACAACAAGGTGATAATAGCTACTGACGCCGATGTGGACGGTATGCACATCCGCCTGCTGCTTATTACCTTCTTTCTAAAGTTCTTCCCCGACCTAATCCGTCAGGAGCATCTATATATCCTCCAAACACCCTTGTTCCGAGTACGCAATAAGAAGGAAACTATATACTGTTACAGCGAAGAGGAAAAGGTAAAAGCCCTGAAAAAGCTCGGCGACTCGGCAGAGATAACACGTTTTAAGGGTCTCGGAGAGATTTCGCCCGACGAGTTTTCGCGTTTCATCGGCGAGGACATTCGCTTGGATCCGGTAAAACTCGGTCGCAACGACGTCATTCAAGACTTGCTCACCTTCTACATGGGGGAAAATACGGACGAAAGACGCAATTTTATCATCGGAAATCTCCGTCAGGAAGAAGAAGTATAATATTTGACAAGTAGCGACAAGCCTGTTTTCAATCATCAACCGATGCAGAAAATATAAAATAGTTCTAAATTATACTTTTCAACTGACGTGTCCGATATAAAAAAGAACTAAATTTCATTTTCAACTGACGTGTCCGATATAAAAAAGCGCTAAATGATGTTTTCAACTGATGTGGACGATATAAAAAAACACTGTCGCTTATTTTCAACTCGTGATGAACATATAAAACTCCACTTTTTTTCATCGTCTGTTCGTATTAGACTATCAGCAATCGAGCGCAAGCACCAAAGCTGAACGTGCAGGCAAATATACTTTTATCCAATTTTCGTTCATCTGTTCGGATGTGAAATACTCAGTAGCGCTGTCGATACGTCCGAAACCGTCGTATATCTTAGCATCGGTATCGAGCAGCGCTGTGTATTTACCCGCGTCTATCCGAAATCCATAATCGGTAAACGATTTAACAGGGTTAAAGTTGAAGAGAAATACCGTTGCTCCGCGTTTGAACACAAGTACCTGGTCGGCCACATTCTGCACTATGGCAAATGGACGGTGTGAGAATATGTCTCTGCTCTTTATCAGGGCAATCATATCACGGTCGAACTCGGCCAGAAAACGGTATCGCAGATCGGTATCGTCGCGCAGACTCCATTGGCGACGAGCGTAATGGTGAGACCATCCGTTACCTTCGCGCGGAAAATCGATCCACTCCGGATGTCCAAACTCATTACCCATGAAGTTCAAATATCCGTCGCCGGCGGTTGATGCGCTTAGCAGGCGTATCATTTTATGCAGAGCGACAGCACGATCGATGATGATATTGTGTCGAAACACATCCATCGAGTCGTACATCTCCTTGTCGGCCAAGCGGAATATTATTGTTTGGTCGCCCACCATTGCCTGATCATGACATTCGGCATAGCTTATCGTCCGTTCATCGGCGCGTTTATTCGTAAGTTCATAAAACATATCGCCTACACTCCACTGCTCGTCAGTCTTTTCCTTGATAGTCTTAATCCAGAAGTCGGCAATCCCCATTGCCATACGGAAGTCGAATCCAAATCCACCGTATTCGGCAGGCGCCGCAAGGCCGGGCATTCCGCTGACGTCTTCGGCGATGGTGATAGCATCAGCTTTCAGCTCATGTATCAAACGGTTAGCAAGCATCAGATAGATCATTGCATCCTCGTCGGCATTGCTGTCAAAGTATGCGTCATATCCGTTGAAGTCGCGTCCCAGCCCGTGATCGCGATACATCATGCTTGTTACCCCGTCGAAACGGAATCCGTCGAGGCCATACTCCTCAAGCCAATACTTGCAGTTTGAGAGTAAGAACGATAGCGTTTCTGTTTTGCCATAGTCAAAGCATCGGGAGTTCCACAGAGCGTGGTCGCCGCGTTCGCCTGCATGGAAGTAGAGGTCGTAGCTACCATCGAATCTGCTAAGTCCTTCGCTTTCATTCTTCACAGCGTGCGAATGGACAATGTCCATCACCGTGCAAATTCCTAATCGATGAGCCTCGTCGATAAGTTCTTTCAGCTCATCCGGGGTTCCGAAACGCGAACTTACGGCAAAGAAATTGGATACCTGGTATCCAAAGGATCCATAATACGGATGTTCCTGCAAGGCCATCAGTTGAAGCACGTTGTATCCGGCATTGGCTATGCGAGGGAGTACGTTGCGGCGAAATTCGGCAAAGGTCGATACCTTTTCTTCTTCGGACGACATTCCGATGTGCGCTTCGTAAATCATTGGATTATTGGGAGGAATCGGCCTTTTGTGGCGTGGTGCGAAGGCTTTTGGAGGGTTCCAGACTTGCGCCGAGAATATTTTCGTGGCCTCATCCTGCACTACTCGACGGCAATATGCTGGAATCCTTTCGCCGGAGCCATCGCGCCATCGCATAAATAGCTTATATAAACTGAGATGGTTTAAGGCGTCGAGAGGTAGTTGGATTTCCCAATCGCCGTTATCGAGGCGCGTCATGCGGTATTTTTCAAGAGGTTTCCACTCCGAAAAGTCGCCGATAATATACACTTCGTATGCCGAAGGGGCTTTTTCGCGCAGCGTCCAGCCTTCGGGTAGCCGGTGAAGTCCGTAGTACAGATGAGCGTTGCCTGCGTTTTTGAATGATTTTCCTGCCGACAGTTCGGCGGCTTTGATAGCTGCGAGTTCCGCACGTCGTCGAATGATCTTCGCAAAGGGTTCGAGGCCTGCGTCGTTTGTTACAAGAGGTATTGATTTCATGATTGTTACTTTTTCAGAAAGCGATATCTTATGCCGGCAGAGATTCGGAAGAGGTCTAAAGATTCGCTATCTTTGTTATCTAATATTTGGTTCGAGACGACTCCATTATTATTTACGCGTAACGAGTTGATGCGTCCGTATAATGCTCCGAAGTCCAAGCCAATGCTAAAGCTTTCGGATATTCGATACTCGCATCCGAGGGTTGAATTAACGCCTACCGACGAGCCTCTAATTTTAAGGTAATTCCCCGGAAATGTTTCTTTTATATCGTATTGTAGATATCCCAGTCCGACGGCAGCAGTAAATATCCATTTTTCTATCGGATATGTAGTGATAAACGATGGGCAGACGAAGGTTATCATGTCTTTGTGTTTCAATAACGAAGTGTTTCCGTAGCCGTAAGCATGAGCTGTAAGGTTTAGCGACGAGAAGTATCCCCAGTAAGTCATTGCAAGACCTATGTAATCGTTAAAATGATAGGTAATTGAAGCGTCCCAGACGGCTCCTTTCGAGAGTTTGTAGGCCATTTCTCTTTGAAATCCTGCGAGATCGGGATGTATGTTTGCGGTTCTCCAGCCGTAACCTCCGCTGAGCGAGAGGCTCATCCGAGGAATGGTTTGTTTGAAAAAGTATTTCGGAGCTTGTCGGGCGGTAGTTTCTGCGGATTGGTTCATCGGCGGCGGGGTAAAATCTCCGATGTACAATATGTTAGCTTTCATTTGATGACAGCTTGACCAAAGAGAAGGTCGGATGTGTTCTTCGACAAAAACTGCGTTTCCGCCTGATTTTCTGGCGACATCTTTCACCAGATTTATTACCGTCGTCGAGTCGCATTTGATAGTTGCTCCACCGTCTTCAACGGATGTACGTCCAAGCACTTGGGCGTCGAGTGGGATAGTATTTTCGTTGGTAAATACGGCGATTGGACTATCGTCTGTTACTGTGTTTGGTGGTTTTTTGTTAGTGATTTGTGTAGTAATTTTTGGTGAACATGCAAGGGTAATTGCTGTCATCAAAAGGATTAAGGAGTTCTTTACAAGTTTCATAGCTGTATTTTTTTTGGTGTTAATAATTTTCATCCTGCTTGCATACCGTCAGCCGAACAAAAGCAGATATTCGACTGACGGGCCGCGACATTAATCTATTAAACATTATGAATGTGCCCGGGACAAGACTCGAACTTGCACACCGCAACCGGCGCTACCACCTCAAAGTAGTGCGTCTACCAATTTCGCCACCCGGGCTTGGTCAGCCATGCACACTGCATTGGTTCATGCAGTTTCATGTTTTATTTGAAAGAACATTTCGTGGAGTTTACCTCCGAAACGATTTTTGGTGCCCAGAACAGGACTCGAACCTGCACAATCTTTCGACCGCTAGTACCTGAAACTAGTGCGTCTACCAATTCCGCCATCTGGGCTTTTCCGGCTGCAAAGGTAATACAATATTTTTAATCTGCGAATATTTTTTTCGTATGATTTGTTTATTGCTGACTTTGCGTCGGTTACAAGTTCAACAAAGTCGGATGCACGGAGAAATGCTTCACTTCGGATGGTGATTTGCATGTTTTTTGCGCATTTTTGTTTGTTGATGTTTTGATACATAAGTTACACAGTGTCAGGACAGTTTGTGTATGGCAAGTCCTGAGCGCAGTTTTGGTTCGAACCATGTTGTTTTCGGCGGCATGATGTTTCCTGTGTCTGCAATGTTTATTAGCTGCCTCATAGACACTGGATATAAGGCAAATGCAGCGACTGCGTCGCCAGCGTCCACTCTTTCCTGCAACTCTTTCAGCCCACGTATTCCGCCGACAAAATCGATACGAGTTGAGGTTCGCAGGTCTCCGATATCCAATATTTTATCGAAAACGAGCGACGAAAGCACAGTAACATCCAAAGTACCTATGGGGTCATTATCGTCGTATGCTTCGGGCTTGGCAGTGAGCGAGTACCAATCGCCGTTCAGATACATTCCGAAGTTATGCAACTTGGCGGGTTTGTAGGGATTAGCGCATGATTTTCGTTCGACCACAAAGTTTTCTTGGAGCTTTGCGACAAATTTATCTGGGGTTAATCCATTGAGATCTTTGACGATACGGTTATAGTCGATTATTTGCAATTGACTTTCGGGGAAGATTACGGCCATGAACCAGTTGTATTCTTCGTTGCCATTATGAGCGGGGTTTTTCGCTCGTTTTTCGCTTCCGACGAGAGCAGCAGCAGCAGTTCGGTGGTGTCCGTCAGCCACATATAGAGCTGGGATTTCGGTGAAGATATTGGTTATTTGTTCTGTGATGTTTTCGTCATTAATAATCCAGAATGTATGTCCAAAGCCGTCATCTGCAATAAAATCGTATTCCGGTGTTTGGTTTTTCACTATTGATTCTACGATTTTGTTCATTTCCGGCACGTCCGGATAAGCCAGAAAGACGGGTTCGATGTTAGCGTCCTGAATTCTAACGTGAATCATACGATCTTCCTCTTTGTCTTTTCGAGTCAGTTCGTGTTTTTTGATTTTGCCATCGAGATAGTCGTCGATATGCGTGCATGCAGTTAGTCCGAACTGAGTACGCCCGTTCATTGTTTGGGCGTAGATGTAGTAATGCTCTTTCTCGTCGGGATTTAGCCATCCACGTTTTTGCCATTTTCGAAAGTTTTCGACGGCTTTTTCGTATGCTTGGCGCGAGTGTTCGTCGATTATCGGCGAGAAATCAATCTCGGGTTTAGTGATGTGGAGGAGGGATTTTTCACCAGCTTCCTTTTGCGCCTCTTGTGAGTTTAGCACGTCGTATGGCCTTGCAGCGATTTCTTTGACTGTTTCGCGCGGTGGGCGTAGTGCTTTAAACGGTTTAATTTTAATCATTTCGTCTCTTTATAGATATTCGTTGATTTGCTGCAAAGGTAGAAATTTATTTTGATTGACGCATTGATATCATCTTGAATTATGGCTTGCGAACTTTTTTGTACTTTTGTGTCTTGTATTGTGTATGACACTAAAAAAGTGAATACAATTGTTAGTTAGAAACTCTTGAAATATAAGAATTATGGAAATAATTAATAACATAAATAATTATCTTAACCAAGTCATTCAGGGCGATTGTCTGGATGTAATGCCTAATATTCCCAATAAATCCATTGATATGATTCTTTGCGATTTGCCATACGGTACAACGCAAAATAAATGGGATTCTGTGATTGACTTGCCGAAACTTTGGAAAGAATATACACGCATTATCAAGAATAACGGCGTGATCGCCTTAACCTCACAGGGCTTATTTACGGCAAAACTGATACTGAGTAATGAAGAATGGTTTAAATACAAGATAGTTTGGATAAAATCCAAAT
Source organism: Prevotellaceae bacterium (assembly GCA_031280885.1). Classification (GTDB taxonomy): domain Bacteria; phylum Bacteroidota; class Bacteroidia; order Bacteroidales; family UBA932; genus JAIRLF01. The sequence goes on from JAITGD010000205.1 coordinate 13,570, forward strand.
CAACTAATTTCCTGAATGCCAAGAAGCAGCCTTTGCGTAAACATGAGGATATTTGTATTTTCTACAAGCAGCAACCCACATACAATCCTCAAATGACTAACGGGGAGGCTTACGACAAAGGAATCAGAAAAGACCAATATACAGGCAGTTATGGCGATTTTAA
>JAITGD010000150.1 GCA_031280885.1 Prevotellaceae bacterium
AAAGTCGGGAACATATTTACAGAAATCGGAGTATGCAACAAATCCGAACAGGCCAACAAGATTTTGAAAAGCGATTTTGAAAGTTACGGCGATTTTGAAAAGAATTTGAGACAGATGTACAGAAATGCCGAATATATAGTTACTTGGGAGAAATACAATTTTTGGGAATTGCTTTCATCCATATACCGAATAAACAGGATCTTACCTTTCGAGGAAAAATTAAACATATTTTTCACCGACTTGTTCTTCGACTGGGAAGCATACAAAACGAAAGAAGAATACAGTGCGTTTTACGATAAATTAAACTCCAGCTTGGATTACAGAGATAGCATTATGGGTAACAACATGATAGCTGGATTCGAGGAGATTTTGAAAAACAGAGACCATAGAAAAAAGGCCTTGGTGATATACAACGGGCCTCATGCGTATCGTCGAACGCTGGAGAAAAAACCCGCCGCCGCATATATCTTTGAAAAATACCCCGGACGAGTAACTAACGTCATGATTAACTGGTGGGCTTTTTTAAAGGAAGGAATAAAGTTATTGTCGGACGGAAAATGGGATGCGTCATTCATGTACTTGAATAATCCCTCGCTTGGGTTTGATTTCGAAAACTCTCCCTTCGGCAACGATAAATTCGACCAATACGTAGAGCGAGATACAGTGCTGAAATACAATGATATTTATGAGGGATTCATCTTTTACGGCGGAATACATCGGTGGAATTGCGTAGTTGGTATCCCCGACATCTGGAAGGATGCTCCCGATGTAGAAGAAATGTTAAGGCGGGAACACCATATAGTCGGTAACGATTACAGTGTCGGGGAGTGGAAAAAATATTACAACGACGTAAGGAATGTTATTTTGGATGACGTCAGCCTCGACAGCATAAAAGCAAAAATTTATTCATGGCTTGAAGATGATGAAAAAAGTGAAAAATACATCTTAAACTCTGCATATTAGATGTATTTTACATTCAAAAGCCTCCATTTCTCACATCAAACAAAAACGCCCCGAAAATTTCGGGGCGTTTTGTTATCAGGACAAATATGTTTTACTTAACGGATTTTACAACGGCTTCGAAAGCTGTCGGATGATTCATTGCTAAATCGGCTAACACCTTGCGGTTCAGCTCGATTTTTGCGACAGCGAGTTTCCCCATTAGTTGAGAATAGCTCAAGCCGTGCAGACGTGCGCCTGCGTTGATACGTTGAATCCACAAAGCGCGGAAGTTTCTTTTTTTGGTTTTGCGGTCGCGATAAGCGTAGGTCAAACCCTTTTCGTAGGTATTTTTCGCTACAGTCCACACGTTTGCGCGAGCCAAAAAGTTGCCGCGTGTTTGTTTGAGAATCTTTTTTCTGCGTGCTCTCGACGCAACTGAATTTACTGATCTTGGCATTTTTATTACATTTTTTTTGAACGCAGGCGTTCCTTTCGGATGCTTTAAAGCCGTACATTCGGGTTAAAAAATCTTAAAACACTTACCGGAATTACATTACCAGCATGTTCTTAACTCTACCTGTATCTGTATCGGCCACAAGTCCGAAATGAGTCAGGTTTCGTTTTTGTTTTGTAGTTTTTTTCGTCAAAATATGACGTTTGTACGCATGTTTGCGTTTGATTTTACCTGTTCCGGTAACAGCGAAACGTTTTTTCGCGCCGGAATTTGTCTTCATTTTGGGCATTTCAATCTATAATTTAACTTTTATCCTGATAATTCTATTTCTTTTTAGGTTTAGGTACGATTATTATAATCATACGTTTACCTTCGAGTTTGGGCATAAACTCCACTTTACCAACTTCTTCCAGGTCGTTAGCCAAGCGAAGCAACAAAATTTCGCCTTGCTGCGAGAACAATATCGACCGTCCCTTGAAAAACACAAAGGCCTTCACCTTGTCTCCGTTTTCGAGAAAACTGCGGGCATGTTTCAGTTTGAATTGATAATCATGTTCATCGGTATTTGGGCCGAAGCGTATTTCTTTCAATTCCGTTTTGGCAGCCTTTTCCTTCATCTCTTTCTGTCGCTTTTTCTGTTGATACAGATACTTCTGATAATCAACAATACGACATACCGGAGGATCGGCATTGGGAGAAATCTCTACCAAATCCAATTCCAGCCTTTCCGCCATCCGGCGCGCTTCGGATATGGGATACACTCCCGGATTCTCGACATTATCGCCGACAACACGAACCTGCCTCGCCACAATTTCGTTATTAATTCGTGCCGAAGATTCGTCCTCCCTTCTTCTGGATGCGTAAGCACCTCTGTTATTCGATTTGTTATGAGGTCTAAAAGGTGTTGCTATGGTTATTATCCTCCTTTTTTAATTAGTTCGAAATCGATACATTTTGACGGGCAAAGGTAAGAACAATTTTTCAAATCAAAACAGAATAAAACGCTGCAAAGCATCCCGAAATTTAATCCGAGAGATAAATATATTGAAAATCAGCGAATAAAAATTGCATCGCAAATCATCCGCAGACAAAGAAATCAAAAACAGAGAGGATAGTTCAGCGGAAAACATCCCCGTTCGTTTTGCGAGAGGCTTCCGTTTCGTCTCCAGACATCGATATTAATTTGATGAAAATTCATTACGATTGCAAGCAAATCGTAATTTAATCAGCGGAAAATGACGCAGAAAACATGTATTTCACAACAGTGTCGTTAATAATTCTTACCTTTGCTCATTGTAATGTTTAGATAAAACGAATTAAACCTGCGATTATGGCTGTAAAAGGCATTGTAGATGTGGATATTGAGCATTGTAAAGGATGCGGAATTTGTGTGGTGAATTGCCCGACAGAAACTCTGTCGCTGGCTAAAGAGGTGAACGGCAAGGGATACAACTATGCCATCATGGTTCGTCCCGACAAATGTACGGGCTGTACCAACTGCGCGGTAGTTTGCCCCGATACGGTAATCACGGTATATCGAGCGAAACTTACGTAAAACACATCGGAACATGAACGAAAAAATACTTCTAAAAGGAAATGAGGCGATTGCAATAGCCGCCGTGAGATGCGGCTGCGACGGATACTTCGGATATCCCATCACGCCTCAGTCGGAAATACTTGAAACTCTTGCCGAAATCAATCCCGAAAAAACCACCGGAATGGTTGTGCTTCAAGCCGAAAGCGAGGTTGCGGCCATCAACATGATATATGGCGGCGCCGCCTGCGGCAAAAAAGTCATGACCTCCTCGTCAAGCCCTGGCATAAGCCTCATGTCCGAAGGAATATCGTACATCGCTGGAGCCGAATTGCCTTGTTTGCTGGTAAATGTAGTGCGCGGCGGTCCGGGACTCGGCACCATTCAACCCTCGCAATCGGACTATTTCCAATCGACCAAAGGAGGTGGACATGGTGATTATAAGATGATTACCTTCGCTCCGGCTTCGGTACAGGAAATGAACGATTTCGTGGAACTTGGCTTCGATCTTGCCTTCAAATATCGCACTCCGGTGATGATTCTCTCCGACGGAGTTATCGGTCAGATGATGGAAAAAGTCGAGCTAAGTCCCGAAAAACCACGACTTAGCGACGAAGAAATCGCAAAACGCTACGGCGATTGGGCGACTACCGGCAAACCGCCTCATAGAGAACGAAATATAGTTACTTCTCTAAATCTCGACCCCAACGAGCATGAACAATTCAACTTCAAACTGCAAAGAAAATACAGAGAAATCGAAGCCGACGAAGTGCGATACGAAGCGCTGATGTGCGACGATGCTGAATATGTGATCATTGCCTACGGATTGTCGGC
>JAITGD010000052.1 GCA_031280885.1 Prevotellaceae bacterium
TTACCGCAAAGGGCGCAATGCCTTTGCGTACCTTGCGTAAACTTTGCGCCCTTCGCGGTAAAAAGTCTCTGGTATTTTTGCTATGAAACAGAAACAACTTATATATTTCATATCCCTTAATCAGCGATAAACTTTGTTTCGGTGGTCTATTTTGATTATTTCCACCGTAAGAATTTCATCTTCTATCGTATAGATAATTCGGTATATGCCCGCACGGATGCGATAGGCATTTTCGGAACCGACTAATTTCTTACAGCCAAACGGACGCGGATTATCAGATAAATCATTTACCGCTTTTTTGATGCTCGAAAGGTAAGCAAGCGGTATTTTATCCATTGATTTAAATACATTTCTCTTGATTATTACCTTATACATTTACTTTCAGTCTTTCATCGATATAACTATTAAATTCATCGAGACTTAGCTTTTCTTCGTCTTTGCGGGCTACCACTTCCAAACCATCTAAAAAGTCTTCCAGCAATTCATTGTCTTTGTACATATCCAAATCGATACGCAGATAGCGACGACCACCTGAATTTATGTATTTTATACCTTTCAACGTTTCCATATTCATTTATTTATCTTAATCAACGAAAAGAATATTCTATTGTCTTTGCGCCGTTTACTTAACGCACCGCAAAGGTAACAATTAATCAGCGATAAACTTTGTTTCGGTGGTCTATTTTGATGATTTCCACCGTAAGAATTTCATCTTCTATCGTATAGATAATTCGGTATATGCCCGCACGGATGCGATAGGCATTTAAAGATAAGTAGTATTTACTTTTTCCAAATCCTTTTTGGCGGACTTGCTAAAAACTACTTTATACATCATATTTTAATCCTCTTCGCTCAAATTCTGCTTTCATTACTTCTTCAAAAGGATACACAGGCTCATTTTTTCGAGCCTCTATATCAATCGAATCTAAAAAATCTTCCAGCAATTCATTGTCTTTGTACATATCCAAATCGATACGCAGATAGCGGCGACCACCTGAATTTATGTATTTTATACCTTTCAACGTTTCCATATTCATTTATTTATCTTAATCAACGAAAAGAATATTCTATTGTCTTTGCGCCGTTTACTTAACGCATCGCAAAGGTAACAATAAAACATGAAGCAGTCGATTGACCTGCAAACCAGCCTGCGTAGCCAATTAATCATTAATCATTGCAGCGTAAGCGTTTGCGTAATACATTTCGGCAAATCTTCCTGATAATGAGTAACCATTATAAGCGTTTTTTCGGGACGGCGACAAAAGGCTTCGATAAGAGATTTCACTAACAGACGGTTATACGAATCCAGTCCGTGCATAGGTTCGTCGAGAATAAGCAATTCCGGATCCTTAACAAATGCCCGCGCCAATAGCACCATACGTTGTTCGCCATCAGAAAGTTGTAAAAAACTGCGATTTCGCAAATCAGATATTTCCAATATTTTCATCCACCATTCGCATACGGAAAACTGTTCGGAACGCGGACGACGATAAAGACCTACCGTATCGTACAATCCGCTGGCTACAATCTCTATAGCCGGAAGATTTTCGGAATATGCGCGGTGCATTTCGGGGCTGACGTATCCGATGCGTTTTTTTATCTCCCAGATGCTTTCGCCCGAACCGCGACGAAATCCAAACAGCGAAATATCACAGGAATACGCTTGCGGATTGTCGGCGCAAACAAGACTCAGCAAGGTCGATTTTCCGGAACCATTCGCTCCAAGCAAAGCCCATTTTTCGCCGCGTTTCACTGTCCAACTGAGCGAATCGAGTATCGTGCGCGAACCATATCGGATAGATACTTCGTGCAAATCAATCACCGTATCGCTTTTCTTTTTGTCTGACAGCGTTTTATCCTGTACGCAGAAATCCGAAGAAAAAGTATCCACAGGAGGCGATAATTCCTCGATAAGAGGCATTTGGATAAGGGGAGGACGAAAATCTTTTCGCGCAGTTTTTCCTCGACAGCGCATACCATCCACCGAAATTACATGAGTGATAAAGTCCGGAATTTCCTCTGCTTTTGATAATAGCATGATAATCTGAACTTCCCCTGTGCGCGAAAGCTCGTCGAGCAAATCGCTCACTTGCCGACGCGAACTATGGTCAAGTCCTATAAAAGGATTGTCTATCATCAAGATACGCGGATGTTTAAGCAAAGCTTTTGTCAGTTGAAATTTACGCATTTCTCCGCTTGAAAGTAAAACAAGTTGCTTGCCAAGCATCGCATCCATATCAAAAAGTCGATAGAGCTTTGCCGACAATGAATCGCCTGAAATACAGGCAAAAATCTCGCTCACTAAGGGCGATTCCTCGCGATCTTGCGAATTCCATCGCTGTTGCAAATAATACGACGAATCGGCCGTTCCATAAGTGTCGCGAAAGGCAATGAATTTGATATTTTCGTAAACGTAAGAGCTTGAAAATTCGTAGCTTATTTTTCCACTTTTCAAGGGATAGCGTCCGGTTATCATTTGAGCAAGCAGGCTTTTTCCCCCGCCGTTTGGGCCGATAAAAACCAGATGTTCACCACGTTCTATGGTAAACGATACCGGTTCGGCAAATTGAAACTCCGGATGCCGGAGAATAGCATTTTCTACAATTATCATGATTCTGAATCTTGTTAATTCGCAAAAGTAATCTTTTTAATTATGAATTATGAATTATGAATTATGAATTATGAATTATGAACCAGGATTGCAAGAACCAAGAGCCAAGACGCTACGCAGGCTTCAATTCTGCCTTCTGCCTTCTGCCTTCTGCCTTCTGCCTTCTGCCTTCTGCTTTCTGCTTTCTGCTTTCTGCCTTCTGCTTTCTGCCTTCTGCTTTCTGCCTTCTGCTTTCTGCTTTCTGCCTTCTGCTTTCTGCCTTCTGCTTTCTGCCTTCTGCTTTCTGCCTTCTGCTTTCTGCCTTCTGCTTTCTGCTTTCTGCTTTCTGCTTTCTGCTTTAACAATCTCAATTTCAGTATATTCTAAGCCATATTTCTGTTTTGTCAAGCAGATATTGACAAGATAATGCAAAGATATACAGAGTATTCTGGCGATGCAAAGCCTTGTTTTTTGTGTTTAGTAGTTCAAAATTCACGATTAACTATCTGTATATAAACTTATCCAAGACTTCATGCACAATTATGACCTCTTAATTCGTCATTTTTGCGTCGATTTGGGTGCTTTTTATGCTAAAAATCGACTTCGAGGCAGATAATTTTACGAGGATTTGCCTCCGCAAGGCCATTTTTGCCTTTTGCAATAGACTGATAAACAATCCAATAAAAAATATTTACAAAAACTTGAGCGGTGTATGATTTTTTTCACTATCATTGCAGAAGTTTTCACGGTCTTTAACTCTTCGTCGAAACGAAAATGAAGTATCAGAATAAAGCACGATGAAAGTTAGAGTTCCTGTTTGATTACTGATTGATTTTTTAACGCTTAACTATTTTATTATTATGAGATTGACAAAGGAACCGGAAAAAATGAATCTTCGCATATCGCGAGAAGCCTTCGCAATGCGCCCGTATGATTGACCGTGTTATACCCGTAAATCTCGCTATGCACTATTGAACCATTATTTTTTAACATCATTATTAATAACTAAAAACACTTCAAACGATGAAAAGTATTTTTCTGAATGTAATCAAATCGGCATGCCTCCTTACTGCGTGCCTGGCGCCATGGATGAAATCGCAGGCGCAAGAAACCCCTCAAAAGGATTTGATCCCCGCTGTGAGGGTCGCCGACAATGTACAATTGAAAATCGGCGGCTTTATCCGAACAGAGTACCTGTTCGACAGTCGGCGGCCGGTTGCTGCCGTAAACGACCTTGTGGGATTCTTCCCCGCAGCCAAAAACTTGGATGAGAACGGCAAGGATTTGAATGCCGTTCCGCGTTCGAGCCTTTCGTCCCAAGGAACGCGCGTAAATCTGGGACTTACCGGCCCGGATGTACTGAACGCCAAATCCTCCGCATTCTTCGAAATCGACTTTACGGGCGCTGCAAGCCCCGTCCTGAACATTCGTTTTCGTCATGCCTATCTAAAACTGAGTTGGGCGAAAGCCGATCTTCTGTTCGGTAAAACATGGAATCCGCTCGGCGAAACGCCCGCACCAGGCGTAGCCGGCTTAGCCGGAGCAGCTCCATACCGCCCTTTCGGACGAAGCGAGCAAGTACGCCTTGTCTGGAAACCCGCGCAGACTTTCCATGTATGGTTAGCCGGAGTGTACAAAACTGAACACTCATTTGCTTTGGACGGCCCCACTACCCCTCCTAATCTTACTAACGAGATTGATATTAAAAACAGCGTCCTTCCCGAATTGCATTTTCAATTGCGGTATGTAAGCCCCAATTTCTCAGCAGGTTTGGTTTCGGCATACAAAAACATAAGGCCAAGACTAAGCGTGCCTGGTTCTACCGATCTGCTGATTGCTAAAAACACTCTGTCCTCGTATGCTTTGGGTGCATTCATCGATTTTAAAGCCGATAAATTTAATGCTAAAGCAGGTGCTACTTTCGGACAGAATCTGGGCGAATATTTCATGCTTGGCGGATACGGGGTGAACAAAAGGGATAACGGCATACCAAGCTACTCTCCGCTGGGAATAGCTGCTTATTGGGCTTTCCTTAGCTACACAGGCAAAAATTGGACTCCGGGACTTTTCTTCGGATACACTCAAAACAACGGTCTTGGAAAAGAAATTGAAGCCAGCGCTTTGAACCCCGCTCTCGAACCCACTCTTATTGGTAGCGGACCAATAAGCGGCACGGCATTTGGAGTAGCAAACGCTTACAGAATAGCCCCTTCTCTGAAATATTCAGTTGGACGGCTTGCATTCCATGCAGAATTGGAATATAATGTGGCAGCTTACGCAACCGAATGGGACGCCAAGCATAAACCCACAAAATCGGAAAGCGTTAGCGGCGTAAGATTCCTGCTTGCAACTTCGTTCTTCTTTTAATAAATAAAGACATATTTTAACACCATAAATTAACAAATTAAAATGTAGTAATCATGGAACAATGGATTCAAAATTATGCACCTGTAGGAGATAGCATCCTACTATCCGCCTTAGTTGCGGCAATACCTCTGGCACTACTCTTTTACCTGCTGGCGGTAAGACGCACTCCCGGCCATATTGCAGCCTTGACGGGTACGCTTACCTCTCTGGTTCTGGCAATTTTCGTATGGGGAATACCCGTAGAAAAAGGAGTGAGCGCAACGTTAATGGGAGCGGCTTTCGGACTTTTTCCGATTGTCTGGATCATCATCACTGCGGTGTGGATTTACAACATGACCGTCGAGTCGGGAGAATTTGAAATTATCAGAAATTCTCTGGCAGGATTGACTAACGACCGCCGTCTGCAAGCGATTTTCATCGCTTTCGCTTTCGGCTCGTTCATCGAAGGAACGGCAGGCTTCGGAACTCCTGTGGCAATCACAGCGGCGATGCTTGTGGGCTTGGGATTCAATCCTCTGTATGCGGCTGGAATTTGCCTTATTGCGAATACCGCGCCCGTAGCCTTCGGAGCTATCGGAGTGCCTATTACGACGGCAGCCTCTGTGTCCGGTCTCGATGTAAATCACATCAGCTCAATCGTAGGACGGCAATTGCCCTTCCTTTCGATCATCGTACCTTTCTGGGTATGCTGCACGATGTGCGGAGTGAAGAAAACACTCGAAGTGCTGCCGGCAATTCTTGTCAGCGGTCTTTGTTTCGCTGCTTCTCAGTTTGTGTTTTCCAACTTCCACGGCCCGTATTTGCCTGACATCATGTCGGCTATCGTTACCATCATCGGCTTGTTCATCCTGCTGAGATTCTGGAAACCGAAAAACGAATGGCACTTCCCCGACGAAAAAGTCAGTCTGGAAATCAAGAAGTACAGTTCCTCGCAAGTATTGCGTGCTTGGTCGTCGTACATTTTCCTGGCTATCATGGTCTTCATCTGGGGTTTGGAAACTTTCAAAGGACTTGGCTTTGTCAAAGCCGCCACCTTTGTTTTCGAATGGCCATGGTTGCATAATCTCGTTGCCAAAGCAGCTCCTATCGTCAAGGAAACAACGCCTTATGGAGCCAAATATACGCTCAATCTATTGGCTTCGGGCGGTACTGCAATATTGATAGCAGGCTTAATCGCTTCGTTCTGTATGCCGAAATACGGACTTGGCAAAGCTATCGCCTGTTTTGCTCGCACAATCAAACAATTACGCTTCCCGATATTGACCATCGCCACGATTCTTGGCTTGGCTTACATTATGAACTATTCGGGAATGAGTTCCACTCTCGGTTTGGCATTTACCGAAACCGGCTGGTGGTTCCCGCTTTTTGCTCCGCTTATCGGATGGTTGGGCGTGTTCCTCACAGGTTCCGACACTTCGTCGAACGCTCTCTTCTGCGGTCTGCAAAGATCTACAGCTGAAGCTCTTGGCCTCGACCCGAATCTTACGGTTGCCGCCAACTCTTCGGGGGGTGTTACAGGTAAGATGATTTCTCCGCAATCCATTTCGGTGGCTACCGCCGCTACCAACCTGATTGGTAAGGAAGGTAATCTGTTCAGATTCACTCTGAAACACTCCATCGCGATGACGGTAGTGGTCTGTATCATCACCTTGCTACAAGCATATTGGCTGAAAGGGATGTTGCCTCCATACACACCGTAACGTATTTCGATAACTGATAAAAATAAATGCACGCAGACGACGCAGATTAAAAACAAGATTAAGGCATAAGAAGATTCGCTATTTCATGGCGTCTTTGAAAGCTGCGAAGTCTGCGTGCAATTTATTTGAAAATATTTGCTTTCTATTTGAAACTCAACTGATTATGAACACTAATTTGATAAAGGAATTTGAAAACATTGTAGGAAAAGAGCAGGTTATGGCGACGGAAGTTGACCGGCAGGCGTATTCCTACGATGCCGCCGTTCTCACTCCTCAAGTACCCGCTCTGGTGGTTGTTCCGACTAACGAGGAGCAATTAGGTAAAACCGTCAAGCTCGCTTACGACAACGGTTTACCCATCACAGTACGGGGAGCAGGAACCAATCTTTCCGGAGCCGTCATACCCTCGTCTGTTGAAACGGTCGTGATATTGACCAACAGACTCAACCGGATCATCGAAATAAACAAGCAGGACTTGTATGCGGTGGTCGAGCCGGGCGTGGTTACATCGACGTTTGCCGAAACGGTTGCAGC
>JAITGD010000175.1 GCA_031280885.1 Prevotellaceae bacterium
TGAATTATGAATTATGAATTATGAATTGGCTACGCAGGCTGGTTCGACAATCTTTTTGCACGCAGATGACGCGGATTTTACAGATGCACGCAGCGTTTTTTTGAATGTAAGATGCTCTCCGACGGATGTAAGAAGCTCTCCGACGGATGTAAATAGCGTTTTTTTGAGTGTAAGAAGCTCTCCGACGAGTGTAAGAAGCTCTCCGACGGATGTAAGAAGCATTTTTTTGAATGTAAGAAGCTCTCCGACGGATGTAAATAGCGTTTTTTTGAATGTAAGAAGCTCTCCGACGAGTGTAAATCCAAGTCCAATGGATTCAAAAAACACAATTCAAGCGAAAAATTCATAATTCCTAATGACCTTAAAGTCCTTAATGACCTTAAAGAATTATGAAGTATGAATTGACATGAGGGGCAATGTGCCGACGCCGCACTTGGCACGCAGACGACGCAGATTAAACGGATTTGCGCAGATTTTTTTGCCGCAATAAATCACATAAATCAGCAAAATCATCCGAAAATCACAGTTCGGACAGCCTCATTTAATATTTCTTCCGGCTATGACGCGGTGGACAGCAACAAGATTGCCATGAACGGTATAAATAATGGTCATCTTTTTATAGCTTATTGTTCTCACACTGGCGCCATATTCTCGTCGAAGGTTTCTGTTGAGACTGACGCCTATAATGCCGCCAAGCCATGCAAGTTTAACAATTGTTGCATAAATCCCCTCCATGTACTTGTCGGCAGTTTCCTGTTGAAAACATTCATCAGCAATGAAATGATACAGATCGTCGATTTCGGCGTTTGCCTGGGGAGATACCCTTACTTTGTAACGGGGCAGCGTCATTACATTTCAGTCAAAACATTTCAAAATGCCAGGGACCTGTCCGGTTCCATCTCTCGCGACGGGCGTTTGCCATTCGGCGACCTTCTTCCCCAAACGTTGCCACAAACTTGCGGTCGAGTTCGTCAAATAATTCCTCCGGCGTGCAATAGCCAATCGGTTCGCCGTTTTCGTCAAACTCGAGTTCTTCCGCTTCGCCTAATACAGCGTCCAAATCAAAATCGTCATCACAATAAGCGTCTATATAAGCGTCTATACAAGCGTCAAGAGCAGCGTCAGCGTCATATTCAACCGCGTTTTCCGATGTTCGTCCCAAGGTTCTCTCCAAGGTTCGTTCCGATGTTTTTTCCGACAGTTTCCTCTCCGTTTTTTCCAATACTTTTTCCATCTTTTGAATATTTAAAATTTGCAACAAAAATAGATAATAATTATGAATTATGAATTATGAATTGGCTGCGCAGGCTGGTTCGACAATCTTTTTGCACGCAGATGACGCAAATTTTTCGGATGTAAAAAGCATTTTTTTGAAGCAATTCATAATTCATAATGACCTTAAAGTTTTAACTCACGCTACGCCGAACAGGGGCACAGCGTAGCAATTTATAAACATTAATTGAAAAAGGGTCGGATGTTCCCAAACCGACCCCTCTCTCTTAAAATAGTGTTAAACCTTTATATCAATTCATCAATAATTCGCCACGCAGCGAACGCTGTAACCCATCGCACGCATGCTTGCTCCACTTGAGATCGCGATGGGGCCTGGATCGGCGCCACTGCTGCATGTAAAGTTTAAATGGTATGATGAATGCGTTTCTGCCGCTTTACTTGTCCAATAGATTCCTATAGTACCAGAAAAGGCAACTACAAGGTGGCCGGTACTGTTATGCCGACCTGCTGCAGGCAGAAAAAGTGTAGTAGTGGTGCCATCAGGTGTAAATTCCATACCATTTGTACCACCGCTATGCCAGCGAACTTTATTACCGGAAGGAAGATTTGTCCACGAAGTGCCAAAATTAAAATAATAACTATTCCCACTTCCAGTTCTTCCATCAATGATACTGAATAATTCTACATTAGTAGGAACGCGCCAGCCTACAGGACAGGGATTGTTTGTAGGGTATATAGAAACGTCCCACAAATCCTGATCACGAGGTATACGCCAGTCTCCTTGTTGAGCATTGTAAGGGGTTGCAAAAATGAATTTGCTGTAATGACTTGTGGAGGACGCTGGTATTTGGCCATTAGCATCAAATGAGCCTGAATAACTATAATCGATAGTAGTAGCATTTCGCTTTTGATGTCCGTCGGCAGTGCGTCCCCATTGATAAAGATCGCCGTAAATTGTACTGGGAGTTACACCTACGGTTGCAGTTTGTGAAACAGTACTCATTTGCTCGGCGACACTTAAGTTGGGGTCGGCGCCAAGGTTGTAGCACAAAAAAGTAATCCATCCGTTGTAGGGCGCAGCAGTGAGAGTAGATCTTACAGTACATCCGCAGGCGCAGTCTTGGAATCTTACGCTCAGTTTAACAGCCTTGTCGGAGCCGTTGTTCGTCGGCCCGTCGTTGTAAATTGCCCAGACATCGATCTTGAGGGCTTGGTCGCTGGTGAGTCCCTTCAATTCAGCATTCAGTGTGGACTTGTAGCGTATAGTCGCCTTGCAAGCGGAGGTTATATTGTTGCCTGAATAGTCGGCTTTGGGCGTAAGGCTTTGTACGACCTCTCCGGAAGGGTCGATGTATATGAAGCGTACGTTACTCACTGTTCCTGTGGGTTTGAAGGTGTAAACCTGCACTGCCGAGTACGGAGCGGAAACGGCTACTGTAGCGGGATCTTGTTCCGCTGTCAGCGTGAAATCGGCTTTCTGCGCTTGTCGAGAAGTGAGAGTACCACAACTTCCTCCGTCGTTGCTGAAGGCGATATCGAAGCAGAATTTTCCCGATAAACTGCCCGAGCCTGCAGGCACGGCGCTTATGTCCATCGCATTTACTACGAAGGGTCCGGCAGCAACCGAGTCGGAAAGGCAGACGGCGTTCTTTACCATACAATAATAATAGTAAGTTCCGAGGGCTGCGCCGGGTGCGGTATATGAGGCCGAGTCTGCCCCGAGTATTAATGTTCCTCCGCTGGTTGAAGCCGAGCTGTTAGAGTACCATTGATATGCAGCATAATATCCCGGAGTAGTGAAATTTCCCTTAGCAGTTATGGTAAAGGGGGCGCCGGCGACTGCGGATACATTGGTCGAGGCATTGGGCAACACTGTGGGATCTTCGCAGGGTTTGAGCGTGATTTGATAGCGAACTTTTTTGCCGGCTTCCCATTTTTGTTTATCGAGCTGATAGCTTCGCGGGTTGCTTTCGCCGTCGAGGAAGACGTTCAATTTGGCGTTAGCGTCGAGCGTTTGCGGAATCATCATCAGGTAGCCGTTGTCTTTAATCAGGCCGGTGGACATGCCCGGCTTGGCGGTAAAGTAGTTCTGTCCGGCGTCGAAGTTGAGCGAGGCGCTGAAGTCCGTTGTTGTTTTTGCTCCGAGATTGCTCCATGCGACAGTGTTTCCGTCTATGGGCAATTGTCCGCTTACGGATATTCCTGCGACGCCGATTTTGGTAACTCGTTCATTTCGGTATCCCAGTACCTCGAAACCCACGCAGGCGAGAGCGTGCTGCATGTCGAGCGCTACGGGATAACCCGTCGGACGCAGGTTATATCGCGCCTTAGCCACCATCAGGTCGGGCTGTTTAAGCACATCCGCAGGAACGGCATAATTCAGCGTCGGCACTCCGGTCGAGCTGCTCGATCCGTTTACCGTAAGCCCCTTGTCGGTTTCGGCGAAAGGCGTGTAGGCGAAAAAGCTGTAGCGGTTGCTCAGCTCCGTCGCGCCCCAGTACACCTCCTGTCCGGGCAGGTATGTCCAAGCGCCTCCGGCGGCGTGGTTCAGGCGGATGTTGAACATTTTGCCGCAGGCGGCAGAGGCAGTCCAATCGCTGTTTCCTGTGGCCGAGCAGAAGACGGCCATAGAACCGAGTTCGTCGATATCGCTAATCGGTTTACCGCGAGTTCCGGCCAAGCGATCGTCCGTTTGCGTTACAAAGCCTATAGCCTCATTTATCGAAGGGGCTTCGGTGGATGGTTCGTTCAGAATTTCGTCTCGGCACGAGTACGATAATCCGAGCGTGGCAGCAAGCAGAGTTGCCGCAATCATTCTACTGATTTTAATACTTTGCATATAATTTGTTTTTTTTTGATTGTTGATAAATTCTTTTTATTCTTTACAGTTCTAACAGTCCTGTGTCTTCAAGTCGAGCATGTCGTCCCTGCACGGCTCCGTTTTCGTCTATCAGATAAAAAACGGGAGTTCCTATCACTCCGTAGTTTTTAAAATCGTCGCCGGCCATACCTTTCAGGTCGCAGAGTTTATTATCCCAGGGGAAATCTTGAGCTGTTCCGGCAAAGGTTCGAGGGTCGGCGTCGGCAGCTACCGACACTATTTTGTATCCTCGATTGACGATGGTCTGATGCTTGTCTTTGAGTTGTCGGATTTCGTTTTGGCAGGCTCCGCAGTCCGAGTCGTAGAACACCAGCAGAGTTTTTCCCTCGAAGTTTTTGGCGCCGAGCTGGGTCAGCGCCGGCGCCTGTTCGCCTTTGCTTAGCTTGAATAGAGTGAGCAGCATTTTCAGTCGTTCCGACGGATTTTGTATTCTTCCATCGTTTATCAACCGATATGCCAATTGTTCTTCGAGGCTATTCCATCCCAGGGTTTCGCATATTTCAAAAACATTTTCGGCAAGCGCGCCGTATGTACGTCCGCTTTCGGCGCGTGCCAGAAGCAAAGCCATATCGTCGATAAAATATTGGTGATACGGCGAGTTATTTCCATACAAAGCAAGCAGCCCGTTGAGGGTATCGAACCAAAGGCCAGAGTTAAACAGTCCGTTAACGTCGAGGCTGTCGCGGACGAAGTTTCTCATGCGGGCTTTTTTCGACGAATCGGCCAGGCTCAGTCCTTCAATTTCGTTATGCAGGCGATTGTAGTATCGAATGAATCGGGCGGCGTAAAGAGGGCTTTCTGTCAGTTCCCGTTCAAAGTCGTGTTGTCGAGCGTGCAGACGTTCAAGTTCGGCGAAGAGAACCGACCGGAAGTTTTCTTTTTCTTCCGCTTTGCTTAATTTCAGGTTATCTTCGGATGAATATACTTGTGCGGCTTCGCCGAGCAGTTCAAGTTTTGTGCGACGCAGATATTGCGACACAAAGCCTGATTGCAGGAATTGGTTTTCGGGCGAGTTTTCGACGCTTGTATTTCCTGCGTGCGGATATTCGGCTTTGCAGATTATATGGGGATTGTTTTCGCCGGCCATCACAAAGTCGAAACTGCCGTTATTTTCGATACTTATTTTCGCCATGCCTCGATAGTTTTTCCATTCGGGGTCGGCTACAATTTGCGCGCATCCTTTGGAATCGAGTTTAGCGGCGACCACCGTATCGAGTGCGGTACCATATTTAAGCGTCAAGCTAAAACATGCTTCCGGGTGCGCCGGAAATTCAAGGCTTATCGTTTGCGCCGGCAGCGCTGCCGATGCGAGCGTCGATAAGAACGCTAAAATCAGTGTTTTTTTCATTGTTGTTATTCTAATTCTTCGACTATTATGTAGATATTGTATCCTTTTTTATGGATGATGCGTTTATTACGGCGACCGTCGGAATCGATCCAGATTTCGGTATTTCCGTCGATAATAGATTTGCTCCATCGTCCGTTAGGGTATGTTTTTGTTTCGGTATTACCGTCGGTTACGGTTTTAATCCAGAATCCGTCCGACAGGGTAGTAGTTTCGGTATTACCTTCGACGACGGTTTTTTTCCAATGTCCATGCGAGCTTGTCCAGAACTCGGTATTACCTTCGATGACGTTTCTGCTCCAATAACCATCGGAATCGATCCAGATTTCAGTATTACCTTCGATGATTCTTTTGCTCCATCTGCCGTCGGAGGATGTTATAAGCGTTGTATTTCCATTGACAACCGTTTTGCTCCAGTATCCGTCGGAGTGAGTAGTTTCTTCGGTATTACGTCCAACGACGGTTTTTGTCCACGAGCCGTCCTTTTCGAGATGAATCAAAGTTTTACCTTTGACGATAATCTTGGCCGTTTCGCGATAAATAAGAAGTTCTTCGTCGCGATTAAGGATAGGACAGATGTTTTTGTCGATTTTCAGACAATAGTCTTTCATCATTCTCATAGAAGCTTCGACTACAATTTCGCCGGCATTTTTCCGTTTGATGCTCACCACACCCATGTTTATACCGCTGTAATGCACGATGTATTCCTGGGCGTGTCCATGCAGGGAGGTCATTATAAACATAGCCGACAAGATAGTAAGGGCAATATGTTTAACGAGTTTCATGTTTATACTTATCAATCTGTTATTAAGTTTTTATTTTCGATACAGAAATTTATAAGCGCGAAGGTGGAGGACGTCGAGCGTCCTCCACGTTTCTTCGAGCTTAATTATCTCAATCTTCCACGTTCAGCTCTCGAACTTTAATTTTCATTTTCTTTTACAGTTCAAAGGCTACGATTATTGCAGCGGCACATCGTTTGGAGCAATCCAGTCGGAGACTATCACATTGAATCCGATAGGTTTTTTGAGATCGACGATCTGGTCCGGCACCTTGATTGGCACTTTCGGGTCGTCGGGGTGAACTACGGGCAATCCTGAGTCGTTACCGTTTTCATCAACAAAGTTATCTTCGATAAGATTACCACCCGAACCTCCGGCATGTCCAAGATAAAGGATATAGGTGTATGCTTTGCATAGTTCCCACTTTGTTGGAAGCGGATAAGCCACCTTTACGAATAGCGGCGAGTGCGGGTTTGCTATCGTCGAGCCGCTACCTCCGGGGTAATCGTCGGCGTCGCTGTATCCCACCATATCGTCAGAGCCGTTTTTCACGCGGTACACCACTTCGATATACGATTCGCCGGTTGGCGCTGCGTTTGCCGAGCTTGGATCCCAAGGAGTGCGTAAGGCGAGGTCTTGCGGCATCAGCATAAGCGGCCCATTGCTGCCTTTGATGCTGTCGGCGTAAACAATTGCCGGCCTCTGCAAAGTGAGGTACTCATAGCTCGACGCGAAAGTAGCCGGTTCGTTACCCCATTCAAAGCTTGCATACTTGAACGAGCGGGTATCTCCGACGTTCCGAATAGCAATGGATTGCACAAACACATCGGCGTTTTGGTCGCAAAGGATATTGAACCTGATTTTCGAAGTGATGTGCTTGAAATCCAAAGATACTTTTCCGGAAGCCGGACGCATCAGGATGTTTCTCTTGCTTGCAGCCAGATAGTCCACTTGACTTGCTTCGCCCTGAATGATGTATTCCTTTTCTAAGCTGGAAGCGTCGAGAGAAAATCCCGACGGCGCCGGATAATATCCGTAGAAATCCATCGGATAATCGGTTTCGGCCGTTGGCCAGAGTTTCCAGTCGTGGCCTGTTGGATCGGCCCATTCCCACTCTGAGGCAACGAACTTATGCAGTTCATTGTTGATGTGGGTCTTTGTGCCGCCGGCTGTTTTAGCCACGACTCCGAACCCGACGCTACTATTCTGAAGCGTGAGAATAGTGTTATCACTTGCCCGAACTATTCCTGTGCTAACAGCAAGTCCGATAGCCTTAGGGTCAGTCCCTGTGTTTACAGAGGTTTCCCTGTCTTTGCTGCAATTTGAAAAAAACAGGGCTGTTGCAGCTAAGCCCCAGAACATTTTCTTTAACATAAAATGAATTTTTAATTGTGAATAATAATGCCGACTGATTAATTGTTTATAAATGTACATCGACATGTGCTTTTATCTAATGAGATTAATATTCTATTTTACAGGGATAATTACTTCGTCCCAGTCGTTTACTATTACGCCCGCCGTTACGTCCATATTTGGCAGGATTATCGGATGGTCGTCTCCTTTCAGTTCGTATCCTACTTGCACCATATTGCTTGGGACAAGCGCGTTGTCTTCCTGTTTGATCATTTCCGACACATAAAATTCTTCTTTTGGATGCATAGTTCCGTCGGTGAGCAGAAAATCGATATCAAGAATTTCGCCGACTTCGTGCGCCATAGTAGTAGGCAGCACTCCGAAGATGTTGAATGTACGTCGGGTAGTGCCGTCGGTGTCGTTATTTTCGTATTGACGTCCGTTAAGAACGAAAGTGTGAATAGCTCTGACGTGTATTTTTTCGCCGGAAGCCATATACACTCCTTCGACCATTCCGTCGAGTTTGCCTGTTGCCTGCACCGCGCTTGAGAGATTGTGTACGTATGCAACGATGGTCATACGCTCGTATCTTGGCAACGGTTTTACCTGAGTAAGCGCCGGCACAAGGTTTTCCAGAGCTTGCGAGTTACGTTCCCGCACTATTTTTCTGGTACGTTCCACCATTTCGCTTGTTACTTCAAACATTCCAAGACTCCAGGCAGCAATCGGTTCAGGGTTTTTAATCAGAGGCGAATCCTCCGAATGAGCGTATAAACCTTTGTTTAAGTCGGGAACGCCCATAGCGGCGAAGGTTTCAAACTTGTCGATATTGCGAAATCTCACGCCATTCCAGTCTTCCTGATCCACAGTTTCGTTGAAAATCAAGACCGAATATCGACCCACCGGCACGTTTAATTCATCGTAAGCGAGGTTCTTTTCCAAGCGATATTCCAGAGGCGCCTCGCCGTTTTTCGGGAAGAACCATACCGATGCGCGGTGCATTTTTTGGGCATCGACGCCCGAAAGCGACCAGTCGATACGTACCGGAATGAGAGCCGTATAATTCAGCTCTTCGTAAAGTTCTCGACGTTGGCATCCGCTCAGCAGAAGCGCTGCCGCAACGAAGAGTACTATTGCGTATATGCAGTAGATGCACAGCGACATACGCTTCATGTCATAATCTGTTTTTACACCAATTCGTTTCATGTTGCTTTTTGTTTTATTAGTTATCAAATACATTACAATTTGTTTCATTTCGCACCTCCTTTCGTGCGTAAACCGGAGTTAATCAGCCACACCAGCGACACTTTTGCACGTGTCGGACCAATCCAGGTGTAGTGTCCGCTTCTTCGGCGAATGAGATACCATCTATCGTCAAGTCCATATTCGGGTCCGTATATCGGATAGTATTCCCGATATTTAGTTTTCATATATCCCAATCCGAGAGAGTATTCCATTCTCAGGTTTCCTTTTCTGTTGATTGTATGAGCCAATCCACCGGAAATACCCGTAGCTATATAAAATTCGCCCTGATAGCCTTTTTTACCATTTTCGACATCGTAATAACCGCCTCCTCCGTAAAGTCCGGCAAACCATCCGGTTAATACCTGACGTTCTTCGCGTTTTCCGAACCAATAGCGTGCTTCAAGCGTACCGCTAAGCGATTGCAAACAATACTGTTTGCTATTCCAAAGCCACCAAGGGAAAATGTATTCGCCGGCAATCGACCAGCGTTTTCCAAGCGGGACTTCAAGTTCGACATTGAGAAGACTTGCCGCGTCGAACAGAAGATTGGTTTTCAGGGCAAACAATGGTTTTCTGTATCCTTCATTGACCTCGACCCTCAGCGTATCCACCTTTACCTTGTCGGCATAAACGGTATCGACAATGCGCAAAGTATCGGGTTTCGATTGCGTTACTATCGTTATCGGTTCGGGTTCGGGCAAAGGTCTTACCGGCTCGGAGACACAAGCTTCGGTGTACATTATCACTCCGGTAGCTTTGCGCATAAAAGCGCTGTAGTTTCGGGCGATGTAGTTGAAAGCCTTTCCATTGCCGACGAGTTTTAGCCTTTCGAGCATTTGCCTGTCGGAAAGCTGCGTTTGCTCAAGCACTTCTTTAGTCTGATCGAGAAAAGGCATTTCGGGATCGTCCTCGATGACCTTTTTGATTTCCTTCCAATCAGTCAATTGCGAGCGTACGCGAAGTTTGTTTCTGTCCACTTTTGGGAACTTCTGCGTGATGTAGTTTTTCAGCGCCTGCGAGCGTTCTCTTGCCAGCCTTAGATTTACGGTTAAGCTGCCTTCGGGCGAGGAGTAGGCATTGATAATCATCGAATCGATACCGGCAATTATTTGCTGGTCGTTCAACAGACTATCCAAGCGCGCCAAAGATTCTGCGTTGCCACTGTAGTTTTTCATCAACAATGATTTACCTACGGGGAAATGAATAGTTATTCCTCCTAAGGATTTCTTGTGATACTCGACAATCCGCTCTGTGGCCTCGGATAGTTTGCCTTTGTTTTGCGCGAAAGCGGCTGGCACAAAAGTCGTTGCCAAAATCAGCGCTGCGGCAAACTGGAGTTTCTTTAATAATCTCGGTCTCATTTTCATTACTGTAATTACTTAGTTTTGTTAATTTTAATTTTACTTATTACTTTTATTTGCTTTCATCTCTTTTTCGAGTCCTGATTTCGGAGTCGTAGTCGATGAATTTCGAGGCAAAAGTATAGGTCAAAACAGGCTTTGCGCGTAACTATCGTAAAAATCTGCAAGCGTAAAATCGTCAATTAATCATTTTATCTTTTTACGATTTATTTTAGCCTTGGTTTTTCTTAGTGTTTTTATAACAATATGTGGTATTGGAGCTTCTGAAAAATATTTATCGCGATGCTTCTTTTTGTCTCATAAATTTGATGCTGTAAATATCGTAAAAAGCATAGTTGAAAATCGTAAATTTACGATTTTACGCATTTACGATTTGCGAATAATCAGTTTATTACTATCTTTGCGGCCTATTTGCACAATAAAATGGACGCAGAAATCATAATAAAGATCTTTTCACTCTGTTTGCCGTTTTTTATGGTTTTGACCGGAGTGGTAATAGCTCTTTTATCTTACGCTCACAGTAGAGATAAAACGGGCCGCAGGCTGAATATTCGCCTGATCTGCGTGCTGTTATCCATGATGGGCTCATGGGGCGGCTTCATTTTGGCGCTTTTGATACCCGAATATCTATTGACATATCTTCCGATATACACTTTTTCGATGCTCAGCGTTCCCATTTGTTTGTACGTCTATATACGCTTTTATGTAAGGATAGGAAAACCGGAAGATAGCCTGACATTAAAGTTTTTACGCTTTATTTTTCCCTTTGTTACAGCCATCTGTACGGCGTTTTTTCCACGCTGGTCGGAGGCTGTGCGTACCGCATCGGGAATCAGCGGAATATCATGGTTGAGCCTTGCTGTTTCGGTACTGTATGTTACTTTGACTATGCGTATTATCTGGCAACATTACAAAGAAAGACGTCGCGACGAAGGAATGACTCTCGTACTTACCCGCCGATTTACCTGGCTGATGGTTTTGCAGCTAATCAACATAATAGTAATGGTTTATCGGAATTTTTATGGAAACACTCAAACCAGCATCCCTGCTATAATTTTGAGCGCCTTGTTTTTCTCGATAATAACCGGAATGCTCCTGCACCATGTCCTTTGTCGTGATTTTCTGCTTTTTCACAAAAAAGTAACCAGAAAAGCCAATATCACGCCGCCCGTCGAAAATAAAGCCGAGCGAAGCGTCGAGAAAAAAACCGGAAACAAAACTAAAGCAGCCAGCGCAAAACCCTTCTCACCCGCAGGTCCTGAGGGACTTTCGCGCAAAAAGTTCGAACAGTATTTCTTTAAATATAAGGTATATCTTAATCCCGATTTGAATATCACCGGACTTGCAGAACAGCTCGCCACCAACCGAACTTATCTCTCTTCGTTTATCAACAAGGAATACGGAATGAACTTCAGTAGATATGTCAATTCTATAAGACTGAAAGAGTTGGAGCGTCTGATGTCCTTACCCGCAAACGAGGGTACAAGCATACGCAAACTTGCTGAAAAAGCAGGCTTTGGAACTTATGGCGGATATTTAAAGGCGAGGAAAAACGTACTCGGAAAGGAGGAAAGCGAATGAACGACCTGAAAATCCTGGCAGGCTACATACTTCCCTTAGCATCATCGCTTTTGTGTTTTTCCCTGATGCTGGTAAACTATCTGAGTAGCCGTCGAAAAGCATCATCGGATAAACACATGCACCACGTAATGATGCTCTATTACGGACTTGCTATAATTAACTGGACCAATGTTATATTGTATGTATTTTTTCCGACGGCTTACGCCAAAGTAAATGCTTCGTTTTATCTTTGTTTGCCCTTAGCTCAAGTGGCTTTCTATCATTTGGTTTACAGACTTACAGACACCGAAGGGCAAGGATTTTCCTTCATTCACTACGCCATACCTTGCTTGTTGTTCGCCGTTTTCGGCGTATGGTCGCTCTTTGTTCCTTCGGAAATTGGTCTGTCTCTGAGCGTTTCCAGAGGCGAAATCCAATCGGGATACAAAGCATATTCCGTACTTTTTGCACATCGCATGGAAGTACGCGGATTCTATGGGCTTGTATATGTAATACTTGGCGCTCGACGACTTATACGCTATAAAAAAACTATCAACGAGTATTCGGCAGACGTCGAACGAAATACTTTGCAATGGGCACATCTTTTGATAATCCTTTGGGCTACAGTTATTCCCTTTCCACTTGTCCTGCCTTTCGTTGCAAAAAACATGATGGCTACTTCGGTTATATATATTCTGCATGGCGGACTTACTATGGTGAAACACAGTGCGCTGTGTTACAATATGCTGATTGGAAATTATGTGGTCTTCTCGCTCGAAAAACGAGAACAAGAAAAATCGGCACGACTGAGTAAGGTCGCCTTCGAAACATATATCCGCAAGGAAAAGCCATATCTAAATCCCGAACTGAAAATCACCGATTTAACCCTGCCTCTGGCAACCAATCGCAGCTATCTGTCGGGCTTTATCAATAAAGAATACAGCATGAATTTTAATTGCTATATCAACTCGCTTAGACTGAAAGAATTGGAGCAATTGCGACGTGCGCACAAAAACGACGACACAAGCGATACCGACCTGATTTACATGGCCGGATTCAGCAGTAGCCATGGCTATCGCCGATTCCTCAAAACAAGAGAAAAAACGGATTAGACTTTTTTTGGACTTTTAGACTTTTGGACTTTTGGACTTTTAGACTTTTAGACGGTTGGACTTTTAGACTTTTAGACGGTTGGACTTTTAGACGGTTAGAACAGGGCAAATGTATCTGTAATTTTTGTATTCATAGTGCAGGAAAACGGCGAAATATTAAATTGAGGTGCTAAACCATAAGATCGATTACAGATGAACGGCACATGAGGGTGTAAGCAAAAAAGTCCCGCAGGGACAACACTTTATTAACCGTAGGCTTTAGCTTACGGACAGCAGATATACACACTCTCCCAAAGTCCCGCAGGGACGACACTTGAAAATCAATAGTATTAAGTGCCGTCCCTGCGGGACTTGGCGCCGTGAAGGTGGACGCCTGCCGTAGGCTAAAGC
>JAITGD010000065.1 GCA_031280885.1 Prevotellaceae bacterium
CAGGTGAAATATGCGCTGAAAAACCGTAAAAATCTTACGAGCGAAATCCGCAACATGCTGATTACCGTTCTTCAACCCCTATTAAAACCTTTCGCCGCCTGTTTGCTGAAATCGAAATATCGAACACAATACGACAACAGCGATACGGTGGTGGTACTTTCTGAAAATTACATCCGGCCGTATCTTGCTCTGGCAGGAGCAAAAGACGAAAAAAAAATCCATGCCATATCCAATGCGCTTACTTTCAATGAATTTATCTCCGACGAAGAAATCCTCAAAAAACAAAAAGAAGTATTGATCGTGGCGCGGCTCGAAGAACATACCAAAAGATTGTCGCTGGCGCTGAAAATATGGAAAGGAATAGAAAAGATTAATACACTGAACGATTGGCGATTAACTATAGTCGGCGACGGAAAGGACGAAGGCTATTATAAACACCTTTGCGAAAAATTTAAACTCGAACGTTGCAAATTTGAAGGCCGACAAAATCCTTTGGCATATTACAAACAAGCCTCTGTCTTCATGATGACCTCGGCTGCCGAAGGCTGGCCGATGACGCTCATGGAATCCATTCAAATGGGCGTAGTTCCCGTCGTTTTCGATTCTTTCGGCTCTTTGCACGACATTGTTACCGACGGCGAAAACGGACTGATCGTCCCCGAAAAACATATTTCGGAATATGTAGCCGCCTTATCCAAGCTGATGTCAAACAATGAATTGCGACAAAAAATGGCGATGAACGCCGTAGAAAGCAGCAAACGATTTACCGTTGAAAATGTAACAAAACAATGGATAGAACTCTTTAATAGACTTTTGGACTTTTGGACTCGCTGTTGAGTCTGTCTCAAAAAGCAATAAATTTTTTACCGCAAAGGGCGCAAAGTTTTACCGCAAAGAGCGCAATGTATTTATAATCAGAATTACAGTTTTGTGATTAAAATGTTTCTGAAACAAACTCAACAGCAAAATCCAACAGTCCAACAGTCCAACCGTCCAACCGTCCAACAGTCCAACAGTCCAAAAAAAGTCCAATAGTCCAAAAAAAGTTACCTTTGCTGCGATTTTCGGCAGGATGAGTTATCGCCGTTTCGTTCACACGTTGCGGAGGAAAGTCCGGACAAGACAGAGCGCCGTGCCGTCGAAAGGGCGGATATTCGAGAGGGTATCGGTTATGTAACAGAAAATAACCGCCTTGCGTATGCAAGGTAAGGGTGAAAAGGCGGGGTAAAAGCCCACCGCAAACATGGCAACATGTTTGGCAGTACAGCCGCACGGCTTGCAAGGCCATGTACACCGGCATTAAAGGGCTGCTCGCTTCGTCGGGGGGTAGGCCGCTGAGCCGTACCGCGAGTACGGACGAAGATAAATGATAACACGCTGGTTTCTACCGGCGAACAGAATCCGGCTTATAGTCCTGCCGATTTTTTTGATTTCAGGCTATCAGTCTGTTTTGTGTTTTCTGATTGCGCAAGGCTATCGGAGGCTGCAAAATCGTATTTTATGCTCATATTTCGGAAGTAAACATGCTGTCGTCCTTCGATGGAATCGTTCTTCTCTTTTCGTTTTTTCTTTGGGATTTTTTTGACCAGCACAGTATCGTAATCCATCCAGCAACCTTTGAGTTTATTGAAGTTCTTGTCGGTGAAGATCATACTGATCTTATAGAATCCATAAACTGAATCCTTTGCGAGAATCAACTCCTGTTTACCGACGATGGAATCGTATTTGTCGGAAAACCAGGCTGTTATTCGTGGATTTTTTGTACTATCGTCGCGAGCGAATTTAACTTCGGTCGAGATATTGTAAACGCCGGATTCTTTCAGTTCGACGTCGAATTTCTTCTTATCGAATCTGCGATTGACGTTTATTTTCAACGAATCGCCTCTCAGCCAGAAGTTAGCCGAAAGTTGTTCGATACGAGCCTGCGGTTTAAATTCCTCCTGTCTTGCTTTTAGCTGATCTTCAACTATTTTATATAGATCCTGTAGCTGACTATGATCGTCGGCATACTTCAGCATTGTGTGGTTAAAATCCTTTAAATCATATCCATACTGCGCAAGAATATGTGCATATATTTTCACCGAATCGTGAGGGACGTATATTCTCATGTTCGATTCTGTAACTGCGTCGGCCAGATACATTTCGCTTATAATTTTAGCCATTTTATCTCTGGGGATAGTTTTTGGTTCCGAGCGGCATCCGACGAGGAGAAAAATCACCGTCGATATAAATAACATTCTGTAAAACCGATAGTTACGTGTGAAGTTCAAGAAATTACTCATTCTCGCTATTTTATCTCCTCATAATCAACATATTCTCCAACGTCTTTGCGGATTTTTTTATCTCGACCGCCAGGTTGTTTCGTGATGTGCATTTCGCCTTCGCGTCGTCGCGTTTTGTTGTAATTTTGTTGCCGTCCGCCGGAATTGTTTAAAAAATTTCGTGCAAAATAAGCAATCACAACTCTTAAAAGCCATGATAAGAGAATCGATATAAGTATAAATTTTAACAAAAAGTTCATGTCCGCAGTTTTAAATTCATATTCTGATAATCAAAACGATACAATCGCAATTCTTTTGACGATTACATCGTGCAAAGGTACAAAAAATGCCGATATACGATTTTTGACTAACTTCGTGTAAAATTATCGACAATATGAAATCTATAAAGGAATGGCCGCTTAACTACAAAATCTTCGCAGCGATAGCTATTATTTCGATTCTGGGAATCATCCTGCGCTGGCCGCACATAAAACGCGAGGCGGCGCAAAGTTTCCGCTATTTTGGAAGCGATACTACGGATACATTGAAAATCAAATAAAAGAACGATGTTTTATACCCATTTTCAAATCGAAATGATGATGAATGAAATCGTAAATCAAACTGCTGATATTCTGGAAAAAGGCGGAATAATTCTGTATCCCACCGACACGATTTGGGGCTTGGGTTGCGACGCTTCCATGCCCGAAGCGGTGCAGAGGATATTTGCACTGAAACGCCGTCGCGACGAGCAATCTTTGCTCGTTTTGGCCGACGAATCCATGCTTGAGAAGTATTTGACAGAAGTTCCCGAAACGGCATGGAATAGTATGCGTTCAGCTACTAAACCGCTGACTGTGATTTATCCCCGATCCAGAGGTCTGGCGGCGGGAGTGGAAGCAGGCGATGGTAGCGTGGGAATTCGTATTCCTCGTCACGAGTTCTGTATCAGTTTATTGAGGCGGTTGAAACGTCCCTTAGTATCAACTTCGGCCAACGTTTCGGGAACGCCGGCTCCGCAGAGTTTCGACGAAATTTCGAGCGAAATAATCAACGGAGTCGATTTCGTAACGCCGCGCTGCTGCGAGGGAGAAATGACCGGCAAAGCATCGGCAATAATAAAACTCGAACCCTCGGGCGCGCTGAAAGTTATAAGAGAATAACTTGTTTTAAATCTTGCCATTAACAAGTGTGTCGTGTATTTTCAAACACACCCAGGCGTCGGTTGCAGCGTAAAGTTGCTGTTGTTCACTCAAATCGTCGTTTTCCCAATTTGATAGTTGCTGCGATTTTGATATTCTGATATTTAGCACTATGGCGGCCATCTTGCGGACGCTTTTTTCTTCGATGCCGTGTGTCGCAACCACATCTTGCAGATCTACAAAGCCTTTAGGCTCGAAATTGCGTATTTTCTTCAAGGCTTTCAGGTCGTCGCGTATGGCTGCGCCTATTTTTTCGACGGATTCGTTTTCCAGCAAATCAATTACAACTTTTGGCAAGCCTGTGTGATGCAATCGAAAAAGATAAGCGCAATCGTTTGCAGATAGTTGTAGCAGAGCAACTTTATGTCTCTGTCCTTTTGAAAAAGTGGGTTTGGTTTCTGTGTCAAAACCCAATGTTGGATATTGCGAAAGACGCTCCACTGCTTCCTCGGCTTGTCGAGCGTCGTTGATGACAAATATTTTCCCCGAAAATACAGCTTTGGGCAAGATGCTCAAAACTTTGGAATCGATAGTCGAACTGTAATTCAAGAGAAATTTAACTATGCTTGAATGTTCGACGAACCAAAACCCATTGGGAAGGTATTTCCTTGATTGTCATTAACTTTTATTTGCCCATTGACCGATTCGTACTTGGCGATATTCTCCTGCAAGGCGAAGAGTAAACGTTTGGTATGTTCCGGCGTAAGTATTATACGGCTCTTAACCTGTGCTTTGGGAACTCCGGGCATCACTCTTACAAAATCCACTATAAACTCCGAAGTGGAATGAGAAATGATGGCTAAATTGGAGTAAACTCCCTCGGCCACATCTTCTTTCAGTTCAAGACTGATCTCGTTCTTTTTGTCCATCTGGCGTCGATTTTAATTTAAATTATCTGTGGCAAAAGTACAAAAAGTATTTTATTGAGTGTTGAACGGTAAATTAAATTTACTGACATATAACGATTTGTAAAAAAATTAAAAGCTCCGTTAAACCTTTCGTCCGAAAGAGCATCTCATAGATGTATTTGTTTTTCATAAGGTTTAATTAGGTTAGTTAGATTAAGAGAAGAGAGGCGCTCAGCCTCTCTTTCTTAATTTATTGGCGTTGAGATGCCAAGAGCCAAGACGCGGCGCAATCAATTATGAATTATGAATTATGAATTGGCTACGCAGGCTGGCTTGATGAAAAAGATCTGCGTGCATCCGTAAAATCTGTGTGCAAAAAGACTATCAATCCAGCCTGCGTAGCTCTCTTAATTCTTAATTTTTAATTCTTAATTGACTGCGTAGCGTCTTGGTTCTTGGCTCTTGCAATCCTGAAATCCTGCTCCTTACGTCCGATTAAAATATTTTACTTAATTTTGGCCTCGGTAAATCTTGATTTTATAAGGTAAGGATGAACGATTTTATACTGGATTTTAACAACGTCGATGTTTATCAAAAGGATTTGCGTGTTTTGGCCGACGTTAATTTTCGCATAGCGCGAGGGCAATTTACCTATCTGATTGGCAGGGTTGGAAGTGGTAAAAGTAGCTTGATTAAGGTGATCAACGGAGAACTTCCTGTGAGAACGGGAGATGCACGTGTTATGGATTTTCAATTGAATGGGCTATCGAACAAAAATATACCTTACTTGAGGCGGCGTATTGGCGTGGTTTTTCAAGATTTTCAATTGCTTACCGATAGATCTGTGTA
Source organism: Prevotellaceae bacterium (assembly GCA_031280885.1). GTDB lineage: Bacteria > Bacteroidota > Bacteroidia > Bacteroidales > UBA932 > JAIRLF01. The sequence goes on from JAITGD010000065.1 coordinate 5,158, forward strand.
TCAAAATCTGCAATTTGTGCTGAAAGCTACCGGCTGGACGAATAAACGCGACCTCGAATTTAGAATCGACGAGGTGCTGTATCGCGTCGGATTATCGGACAAAAAAGATAGTATGCCTTACAGACTTTCGGGCGGCGAACAGCAGCGCGTGGCAATAGCGCGAGCCTTGCTGAACAATCCCGAAATAATACTTGCCGACGAACCTACAGGAAATCTCGACCCCGACACCGGCGAACATGTTATGAGAATAATTCTCGACTTGTCGAAAGAAACCGGTATCACTGTGCTGATGGCTACGCATAATTACAATATACTCAAGAATTTCCCCGCTCGGATTCTTAAATGCGAGAATCAACGGCTTTCGGAGGCTGTGATGCCTTCGGAGGAAGACCTGCGTAATAAACTGATAAAATTCGGTATGTCAAAAGGTTATGAATACGAACTTGTGTACGAAACAGTAATGAAAATGTATAGTAATATTTAATGTAAAGATGTATAAATCAAAACTCAAAACTCAAAAACTCAAAACCGAAAAAACACCTTTTTATTATTACGATCTGGACTTGCTGAAAACAAGCCTGTCGGCGGCTAAAAGCGAGGCCGATAAATATGGATATGTTTTGCATTACGCAAGTAAAGCTAATGCTAATCCGGTGTTGATGAAGATAATATCTGCCGCAGGTTTTGGGGCTGATTGCGTGAGCGGAAACGAGATTATAAGAGCAGTGGAATGTGGTTTTCCGCCGGAACTTATCAATTTTGCAGGTGTGGGAAAATCAGACGAAGAAATAAATATCGGCCTCGATAACAGAATCTTTTGCTTCAATTGCGAGTCGATGCAGGAAATCGAAGTAATCGACGAACTTGCTGCGCGCAGGCAATGCACAGCTCCGCTGGCTTTGCGCGTAAATCCCAATGTGGATGCACATTCGCATCATTATATAACCACCGGATTAGAAGAAAATAAGTTCGGAATTGCGATAAACGATCTCAATGCTGTTGTCGATCGTTTATTGACTTTGAAAAACGTCAAACTCATCGGTTTACATTTTCATGTTGGTTCGCAAATTTCCGATATGAATGTGTTTCGCGCTCTTTGTCAGAAAATGAACGAGTGTAATGAGACTATGCGCGCTCGAAATCTGAATCTTGTGCATCTGAACGCGGGAGGAGGACTGGGTGTGGATTACGAAAATCCGGACGAAAATCCGATACCCGATTTCGCAAGTTATTTTGGGGTTTTCAACGAGTTTTTGAAATTGTATCCGGGTCAGAAATTGCACTTTGAACCAGGACGTTCCATCGTGGCGCAATGCGGCGCGCTGGTGTCGAAAGTGCTGTACGTGAAAAAAGGGCAAAAAATAAACTTCGCCATACTCGACGCGGGAATGACGGATCTTATTCGTCCTGCTCTGTATCAGGCATATCATAAAATCGAAAACCTCAGTTCCGATTTGCCCGAAGAAATTTATGACGTAGTAGGACCTATCTGCGAATCAAGCGATTGCTTTGGTAAAGCGGTGCGAATGGCCGAAGCTCGCCGAGGCGATTTTGTCGTCATACGTACAGCAGGAGCTTACGGCGAAATGATGGCCTCGCGCTATAATCTTCGTAAATTGCCCGAAAGCACTTTTTCTAATTAAAAATTAAAAATTAAAAATTAAAAATTAAGAGAGCTACGCAAGTTGGCTTGATAGTCGTTTTGCACGCAGATGACACAGATATTACGGATACACGCAGATTTTTTTCATCAAGCCAACTTGCGTAGCGTCTTGGCTCCTGCAATCCTGAATCTCTCTTAATTTTTAATTTTTAATTCTTAATTGCCTGCAATCCTGAATCTCTTGTAAAAAACTTACATCGGCCTCATTTGCCGAACATATAGCTCAGCGTAATGGCTCCGCCTATGTTGAAATTGAGGCCTTTGACTTCGGGATATACATCCAGCAATCCCAGACTGAAACGCGCGCCAAGTCCGAAATTCTTGAAACTTCCGAAGTTAAATCCCATGCCAAAACATGCGGCGACGTCGAATTTGTTCGGCTCTGCCCAATCGATATCTTTACTTTTTTGATAAATCATGTAGCTCAGCTTATGGCCGTATTCTATGTAAAACGATTTGAGATCCTTTGGATAAAATTTCAACATCAAAGGAAGTGCCAGATAATCTTGATAAAATGTGCCTTTATCATTCATCCCCAGAACAAATCCCCTTTCTCCCTCTTGTGAGTACAGTATTTCCGGAGCAAAGAATAAACAGCCGTCATCTTCCTGTAGCAAAGGTATTTGTTCAGTAATACCCACCGTCAGCCCGATGCGTCTTCCTGGTGTCGAGCCATTGTGGATGTCTTTGATGGCGGTAATCTCAGAACTCCGGAACTCTCGCAAACTAAGAAGTCGCGATTTTAAAGTTTAGCATCAAAGTTGTACCTGGAAAAACGGTTTTGGTATTGTTTATAGTTTCCATTACGTTTTTAAGGGCAAGGTTACTTCTATTGTTTG
>JAITGD010000135.1 GCA_031280885.1 Prevotellaceae bacterium
TCCACATTCCGTACCTACGGCACGGTGCTTGGAAGGCGTTTTGCTTTTTCTACCAACATATCGTCCCTAACGGGACGACTTGCCTCAAAAAATAGCACCTCAAACTTTTTTTGAACCATTCAGGATTGCAAGAACCAAGAGCCAAGACGCTACGCAGTCAAGCAGAAAGCGTAGCTATCTTGGTTCTTGGTTCTTGGTTCTTGGTTCTTGCAATCCTGGTTCATAATTCATAATTCATAATTACTTTTGCGCCGGCAAATGTAAGCCATAAAACTATAAAACAGATTTGAAATGGACTTTAAACTTACTGATGGAGATTATATAGAGCTTTGCAAATTGCTAAAGATCATTAATCTTGCTTCGAGCGGAGCTGAGGCTAAGATTATGATTGACGAGGGAATGGTGAAACGTAATGGTGCGGTTGAGTTACGACGGCGTGCAAAACTGCGCGCAGGCGAAGTGATCGAAATCGATGATACTATTATAAATATAGTGTAGTCGAGCTAATCTAAAAGCAGATGAAGTCGAATAAGGGTAGGGTGGTCTTTGGCGATTTTCCTTATGGATATGCAGAATCGCTGACTGTGGCCGGATTAATTACAATCGCAGGGTATGTGCTTCAAGTGATTATACCGTCGGGAACGGCTGTTCCTTCCTTTCCGGCAAATGCGGCTATTGTGATTTCTGCTATCTGTTTGATAGTGTATCTGCAAATCAGCGCCGGAAATCATCCGATTATCTTATGGTTAAGCTCCTCATCTTCGGCAGTAAGCTCTTGTGTGGCATTTGTGTTGCAGATGATAATTATGGGTTTGTTTATTCAAGATGATCAATCGGCAGGAGGCTTTTTCGGAAATGTTACAGGCAGCTGGCCCTTTGCGCTGACTTTCATATATCTGATGCTTGTGCTTGGTTTGGCTTCGGCAAAGCGTTGTCGGCATTTCAGACTGAAAAATATTCCATTCATATTAAATCATATAGGTCTCTGGATAGCGCTATCGGCCGGCGCCGCAGGTTCGGGCGATTTTCGAGAGACGAGCATCAATCTTCGGGAAGGCGAAACTCGTCTTGTATCTCATATTGAGATGCGTCCACTTCGTAAGCGATTTTCTATCCATCTTGATAGTTTTGCCAGCGAGATTCCTGCCTCCGAAATAAGCATACAGCTTGAAGATGAGAAGGAAATCCGCCGTGCAAAAGTAAAAGTAAACAGTCCATATTCAGTAAACGGACTGCGGATTTATCAGACAGGCTATAGCAGCGACGGCTTGCTAAGCGAGCTTAAAATAGTGCGCGATCCATGGTTGCCGGCAGTTTACGTAGGGATTTTTATGATGCTTGCAGGAGCGGCCTTCGCTACGCTCAAATTATGAATTATGAATTATGAATTATGAATTATGAATTATGAATTATGAATTGCTACGCAGTCTGGTTTGAGCAGCATTTTGACAATTAAGAAAAATCAAGATTAATCGGCAATATCTATCGCACTTATGGGATGTGAAATATATAAGTTATTTCTGTTTCATGGCAAAAATACCGGTAAGCTTTTACCGCAAAGGGCGCAAAGTTTACGCAAGGTACGCAAAGGCATTGCGCTCTTTGCGTAAACATTGCGCCCAATGCGGTAAAAAAGTCGCAAGTTTATAAGTTATTTATTTCACGTCCCTATACAATATAATATATCTCAATTCAAACTGCGTAGCCAATTCATAATTCATAATTCATAATTCATAATTAAAAAGTGTTACTTTTGCGTTTTGAAATTTTAGTTGATAAGGCTTCAATGTTATGATCTTTGTGTATTTTCTTCTTGCCTTGCTTGTATCCGGCTCCTTATTTTTTGCCCGCACACGCAGGTCGGTACTTTTACAGACGCTTGTGTTTTTGCTGATGCAGGCGGTGTTTTTTATATATGCTGCCACACATCGCGGAGCTACGGAGTTTCGGGTGTTTACCTACGATAGCTTGGGGATAGTTTTCTTTGGAGTCTTGGTTTTACTGTCGTTTGCAACACTGTATCACGGGACGATTTATTTGAATCGCGAGAATCATCGGCAGTTCCGGCTGTATCACACGGCCTTTGTGTTGTTATGCGCGACCATATCAGGCTCATATTTTGCGAATAATATCACAGTGTCATGGATTCTAATAGAGGCTACTACTGTTGGTTCGGCTATGCTGATATATCACAGCCGCAGTTCTCGCGCTCTTGAAGCAGCATGGAAATATGTGTTTGTATGTTCGGTAGGGATCACTGTGGCATACCTTGGAATACTGTTTCTTAGCATCATGCTAAAAGGATCGCATGAGGCAACGATGTCGTATTCGAGCCTTCGAGCCGCAATGGTCGAAGGCAATCCGCTATATATGAAGCTGGCCTTTGTGTTTATACTTGTGGGATACAGTTGCAAGATGGAGTATTTTCCGCTGTATTCTATTGGAATAGATGCGAATCATGCCACTCCGTCGCCAATGAGCGGATTTTTTTCAACAGCGATGATTAATCTTGGATTTGTGTCGCTATTTCGAGTTTGTCGCATATTTTCGGAATCAGGAGTATCGTCATGGACACAGAATGTGTTGCTTCTCACGGGAGGGATAAGTTTGCTTGTGTCATCGGTTTACATGTTGCAGGTGAAGCATTATAAACGTTTGTTTGCCTACTCGTCGGTTGAAAATATGGGGATAGTTCTTATAGCCTTGTCGCTGGGTAGCGCGGGCTATGTTTTTGCTATATTTCATGTACTTATGCACTCATTTGTAAAATCGACGGTATTTTATCGGCTATCGCAAGTCGGTAAGCTTTACGGCAGTTATAAGGTAGAGAATATAGGCGGATATTGGTATTTTTCGCGTGCAGGTTCGCTTGTTTTGATTTTTTGCATGATCGGTTTGGCAGCGATACCACCGTCGGCCTTGTTTGTATCGGAGCTGTTTACTTTGAAATCACTTGTTTCGGAGGGTCGATATGTGGTGTTTACTTTTGTGGGGATATTGATATGCGTGATACTGTATTCTTTGGCCTCGAACATCTTGCATATATGTTACTCGTCGAAGCCCGAAGGGATTTCGACAAATTCAGCGCCATCGGAAGATAAGGTTGCTGCGGCAATACAGTTTGCTTTGTTGGTGGTATTCTTCTTTTTTGGGATATATCAACCGCGATACATTATTGAGTTGCTGCAGAGCTACTGAAGAATTATGAATTAGGTCAGTCTCCGTCCCAGTAGGAGTTTGATTGTTTATCGTATTTAAGCACGTCGCTGAGCATCGACGATAGGATTCCTATTTTGAAGCTCCAGCTTTGCACCCGCGAACCAATGGGAACCCATGTAAAAGTAAAGCTAAAGCAGTGGAGTTTTCGCGATATATTCACGTTAGTCATAGTCAGTTTGCGTTGTTTGAAATCGAAACCGCTACTAAGGCTGATGTCCCAGTTCGGTGTAGGCGAGATTTTGCCGGAGAAGTTCAAGGGGAAATTGTGGTTGCGGTTTGTTATAAGAGTGTTATTCACATACGAATAGCTGAGCGAATAAGAGTAAGAGAAGTTGAACGACAGGTTCCAAGGCATGATAAAATCCTCATAGTGTAGAGGGTTTACGGGTTCATGACTGTGGTCGTGGTCGGTATCGGGTTTACTTCTCGGATTCACTTTGTCTTCGGAAGCGATGCCGGTCATATTGTCGTCGATATTTTCCGAGCTATTATCCTTATTTGTTTTGTCCTTATTTTTACTACCTTGTCCACCGCTGAAGGAGTATCCCAGAGAGGTGTTGAAGTTAGTCAGTCGGCCAATGTTCAGTCCACCTTTTTTAGCCCAGTGGAATTTGTTGTATCGATGACCTTTGTAATCGATAGCATAAGGATCGACGGTAAAGTTAAAGCTGATAGCAGTTTTGCCGGGGAGGTTTGTCGAGCCATTGAAGCTGATATTCGACAAGTTCATCGAATCGGCGAGCAGGTTGTAGCTTGCGGAGATGTTGAAAGTATTCAACAGTGCGACTTTCTTGATGCCGGTAGTATCTTTTCTATTGCGGACTTTCATTTCGAGGGAGTTACCCAGCGAGAATCCGATAGAACCGCTTTCGTTAGCCGAAGGCGGGGAATTTGATTGTCCGGCATAAATGTTGTATTCCAAAGTATTTCCTAATGAATCGGATTGGATTTTGCGCCATCCGTTTGCATAAGTTTTCAGATTTGGCTGGTACGAGATCGAGATACTTGGTTTAACCACATGTCGGACAGCTTCAATCAAGCTGCCTTTCTTGAAGTTAAGGGTTCCGTATATCTGCGTATTTGCGGAGGCTCCGAAGCTGTATTCGTTGGTAATCCCAAAAGTACCGAAAGCCTTTGAAGTATCGGCTATTACGGTTTTGCGAATCGGGTCCCAATGTCTCTGCATATCCTTGAAAAACCATTTCATACCGTAGCTAATCGATGGCGATATTTTGACATATTTAAGCACAGTAGCGGTTGGCAATCCGATGCTTATCGAATGGTTAAAGCCGTTGTTTATTTTCTTTGCGAAGTTAGGATCGCTGAGTTCTTTTGATCTGAAATTGACTTTATTGTCGAAGGTACCGGTGTATCCGAAGGAAATTTCTTCGTAAGGTTTTTTGTTTCCGATTCGTTCTTTTCGTTCAAAGGGATAGATGCGAGCTACGGTAAAGGTAACGTTAGGGAAGGTTATAGCGTAGCTACTATCGCGCATGTTTTGACTGTGATTGGCATTGACCGAGAGGTTTAGCGGGGAACCTTGCCACGAGCGTCCGTATGATATGCTTGAGCTTATCGAGTTATTGACGGTAGAATACGGATTGTTCGAGACGTTGTTCATGTATCGGTTGCTGTTGGCCGAGGCGAAATTGACACTTGCAGAGAAGGTTGTACCCGGACGCGCCTTTGGCGATTGCGAATGATTCCAGCGTACCGAAAAGGTGGTTGCGGTTTCGTAATCGGGCGAACCTTTGTCGCCGGCGGTGTTGTATGCGTATGCCAGATTGAATCCACCGTTGAACTTATATCGTTTCGTATAACGCGAATTGGCGTAAATTGCCCACGAGCCCATGGTGTAGTAATCGCCCAGCAGGTCGAGGTCCATATAGTCGCCGATAGCGAGATAATAGCCTCCGTTTCTGAGGAAAAAGCCTCGTCGCACTTCTTCGCCATAAGTTGGGATACGCAATCCAGAGGAGCGTCCCGACATCTGAGGAAAAAATCCGAAGGGAAGCACAAGTGGAAATGGAACGTCCTCAATTACAAGATACGAGGGTCCAAAGTAAATATTCTTTGGTTTATCAGTAACCTTTCCTCGCGTCATGTGCATGTAGAAATGTTTGTGTTCGGCGTCGCAAGTGGTATATTTTGCGGCTTTTATGAAAGTCGAATTATCGGGCATGCGTTTGGATATTTTGGCGAGCAAAAATCCATCTCCCTGCTTGGTGTACACATTGATTATACGGGCTTTTTTAGAGAGATAATTGTAGGTCATTGTATCCATTTGAAACTCTTCGCCGCCTTGTCGGAATACGGGTTTTCCCTGCAATATTCCGGCGGTATCGAGCACTCCGGCGCCAAAGAGAGTTCCGTTTTTGCGGCTCATTTCCATGAAATCGGCTTCCATTTCCATGTCTAACGATTTGACTTTGCCTTTGGTGTACATGCGCATAATGGTGTCGGCAGGAGTAAAATCGTACGACAGCGAATCGGTGCAAGTGTATGAAATCGGATCTTGAAATCCGCCTTTCATTTGCGACGAATCTGCTGCCATTTTGACAGTGTCTTTCGTTTCGATTTTTTTCTCCGGTTTCTTGATACTTTGTGCCGATACATTCGACACAATACCGGCAAACAAAACTAAGAATATGGACAGGAAAACTCTAATCCGGCGTTGTTTATGCCGGAAATCCGTCAAACTATATGCAATTATCCTTTCGATGCCTATACAATCAATTAAAAGTCCGCAAAGATAAGCAAAAAAAATTTGGACTATTGGACTATTAGACTTTTGGACTTTTGGACTTTTGGACTTTTGGACTTTTGTAGGTCTAATTGTCCAACAATCTAACAGTCCAACAGTCTAACAGTCCAACAGTCCAACAGTCCAACAGTCCAATAGTCCAATAGTCCAACAGTCCAATAGTCTAAAAGTCCAAAAGTCTAAAAGTCCAAAAGCGCCAGCGCTTCTGTCAGGAATTTCCACCATTTTCCGACGGTTTCGATCTTTACTTTTTCGTCGGGCGAGTGAGGATAGCGTATAGTTGGTCCGCAGGAAATCATGTCCCATTCAGGATATGTTCCGCCGAGCAAGCCACATTCCAGACCTGCGTGTATAGCCTTGACTTCGGGTATTTTACCGTATAGTTTCTGATAAACTTCTTTCATTTTTGTCAGTATTGCCGAGTCGGGATTTGGTTTCCATCCCGGGTATCCTCCGGTGAATTTACATTCGGCTCCGGCGAGTGTAAATACGGCTTGCATCATTTGCGCCAGGTCTTCTTTGGCCGAATCAACCGAGCTACGTAAGAGGCACGATATAAGCACTTTGCCGTTCTCGTTTTTTACTATGGCGAGATTTGTTGAAGTTTCCACCAATCCGTGCATGGTATCGCTCATGCGTATCACTCCGTTCGGGCAGGCGTATATGGCGTCAATCAAGCGGGATTGCGTATCGCTATCCATAACTGCAACAGGGAGTTCGGTTTTTTCCATGCTTATATTGAGATCCGGTTCGGTACGCTGAAGTTCTGATTTGATGGTTTTTTCAAATTCTTCGATGTATTCGGCAAGCCGGTTTATTTTCGTTTCGGGGATGGTTATGGTAACGAAAGCTTCGCGTGGGATTGCGTTGCGCACGTTGCCTCCGGCGATGCTCGCCAAACGGATATTCAAAGGCTCAACTTCCTTCAGAAGACGTATAATGAGTTTGTTAGCATTTCCGCGACCAAGCGCAATGTCCATTCCTGAATGTCCGCCTTTGAGTCCGGTAAGCGATATTTTGCAGGCAACGCTGTTTTCGGGCGTTTTCTCTTCTTTGTAATTGAAGGTAAAATTTCCGTCCAAGCCTCCGGCGCATCCAACGTACAGTTCACCTTCATCTTCCGAATCGAGATTTATCAATATTTTTCCTTTGAGCAGTCCGGGTTTGAGTTCCTGCGCTCCGGTCATGCCTGTTTCCTCGTCGATGGTAAATAGCGCTTCTATTGGGCCGTGTTTCAATGTTTTAGATTCGAGTACGGCCATAGTTGCGGCCACTCCCATTCCGTTGTCAGCACCCAAAGTAGTTCCGTCGGCAGTAACCCATTCGCCGTCGATAAAAGCTGTAATTGGGTCTGTTTCAAAGTTATGTACTTTGTCGTTGTTTTTTTGAGGCACCATATCCAGATGCGATTGCAGAATCACGCCGGAAGTATTTTCCATTCCAGGTACGGCAGGCTTGCGAATTATCACATTTCCAACCTTATCGACAATAGTTTCAAGGCCAAGTTTTTGTCCAAACGAAGCCATAAATTCCGATGCCTTAGCTTCATTCTTTGAAGGGCGTGGAATTTGCGTAATTTCGTAGAAATGTTTCCAAACTTCTACGGGTTCCAATGTTGCGATATTTTTATTCATAATCAATAAAAAGTTTTTAGTAAATACTAATTTCTAAAAGATTAAATCATACGATAATAACACTTTTATTTAAGATGCAAATATACGTTTAATTCTTAAATTTGTACCTTTACGCGATTTTTTTGGTAGAGAATGTTATTGCGAATTGCATATAAAACATATATACGCCTGCTTATTATCTTGCTGTGTTCGATGGTATTGACCTCGCCGTGCAAGGCAGGATCCGAGATGCTTTGCGACAGCGTCGGCGGAGACAATCCTTCATCTTTTGTGCCTTCGACGCCGGATAAGGACAGCATCAACTCGCTTTCCGACAGCCTTGCAGTAGAAACGCCGGCGCTCGACGAAAGAGCTTTAAATTTGGCAGATAGCACAAATACAAGCGACAGCATAATCGTGCGTCGAGGTAAATCCAAAGAAAAAAAGGAAAGACCAAAAACTCTCGACACGTATTTTTTTCCCGACTCGCTGATGAGGCACAAGGTACTTGTCTGGACAATAAACAGATACCTTAACGCTCCGAAAATGAGTTCGATTGATACGACGATGAACGAAAATCGAACAGAATTACCCATTTACAAGGCCGACGTCGGAGCGTCTTCGCTTGGGCCGACAGGAAGCGCTGCCGTGCCGTACAATTATTTCAAACGAAAACGCTCGAACACTTTCCTCTTTATGGAACCATACTCGATGTATGCCCGTACGCCGGAAGAGGCTGAATTCTACAATACTAAAGGGCCATATACCGATTTATCGTATTACACTTCGGGTAATAGAAAAGTTGTAGAAGACAATCTGAGAGTGATTTTTGTGGCAAATGCACTTCCCGAATGGAACTTTGGACTTTCATACAAACGCTTTGGAGCCAGAGGTTTATATCAACGTCAGAAAACAGAAATTAAAACATTTTCGATGTTTACCTCCTACGTCGGAAAACGCTACGTCGCTCACGCAGGTTATCTTTATAATTCAGTTAAAAATCAGGAAAATGGAGGAATAACCAACGATTCTTTCATTACCGATACCCTGATTAGAAGCGACGCAATTGATGTAAAACTTCGCTCGGCTTCTAACAGGTTAAGTTCTGATACATATTTTCTTACACATTCGTATGGAATCCCTGTATCTGTGCTGAACAAAATGCGAAACGATTCGCTCGGAACAGGCGGCGGAACGATGGTCTATTTTGGTCATTCAATGGAATATTCGCGCTACAAAAGAATTTACGCCGACGGACCCTCCGATACGGCGTACATCGATTACTACGCCTCGCCAAAGACTTACCATTACTACGACAATTATTATATCTCACGTACAGCAAGTTACGATTCGAGTTTTGCCTCGACTTTCGATAATAGATTTTTCGTGCGATTGCAACCCTACTCGCCAACAGCAATCCTTGCAAAAATCGATGGCGGAGTGGGTTATGCCTTCGACAAATATTATATTTTCGATCCCTCGTCGTATCTGTATGGACAACATGACGATAAGCTCTCCTCAGGCTATCTGTATGGAAATGCGCAAGGTATGCTTGGAAAATATTTTGCCTGGGATGCTTTTTTGAAATATCATTTTTCGGGACACCGTGTAAATGACTTATTTCTTGATGCTTCGGCGCGAGTATCGATATATCCGCTGAAAGGAGGCCTTCATTTCGAGGGACGATTTGTGCTGGATAACAGAGAACAGAGTTATCACGCAAAACGCTATTATTCAAACCATTTTCGTTGGAACGAGGATCTCGACAAAACAACCGAAACTCGTATAGAAGTGAAACTGTCGGCGCCGGACTGGATGCTTGAAGCCGGATTTCAAAACAGTCTCATCATAAAACATGTTTATTTCGGACTCGATGCTCTTCCTGCGCAATCTGCTGATGCTCTGAATATAACATCCATCTATGCCCAAAAAAATCTAAAATGGTGGCATCTGCATCTTGACACTCGTTTACAGGTGCAACTTACATCAAATAATACAGTTATACCCTTGCCGCTTTTTTCGGGCAATGCTGTGCTTTACCTTCAATCGATGTGGATCAGAAATGTGCTTGATACGCAAATTGGCTTCGATGTGTATTATAACACAAAGTTTTACGATTACGCATACAATCCTGCCGTCGGAATGTTCCACACACAAAACGAGAAAAAAATCGGAGGATATCCTTGGTTCGACGCTTTTGCAAATTTCAAATGGAAACGAGCCAATATCTACGTGAAATACACCAATGTATTCGATGGAATGATCGGCGGGCGAAGCTATTTTTCGGCTCTGCATTACCCTCGCAACCAGCGAATGTTGCGATTTGGAGTAAATTGGTTTTTCTTTAATTAAAGAATTGATATTCAGAAACTAAAGACCTGGATTTGCAATCTGTTTTTTGATCTAAAATTCTGCCTGACAGACGACACGGAAACCGACGCGGGTACAGTCGGACAACCACCAGATGCTTTTTGGCGATTGCGGATCGGTTTTCAGCCATTCATCGGTGTGTGTATAGTCGCGAGCGGCGCTTCTAACATCTTTTGCGTCAGATGAATATGAGCCTCCGCGTACCACGTGTTCGCTTCCTTCCGATGGACCTTTTGGATCGACAACTTCGACAGGAGTTTGACTGTATGCGTCGGCTGCGTAAAAGTCAGAACAATACTCCATTACGTTTCCAGACATATTTTTCAATCCAAAGCGATTTGGCGCTACTTTTTTAGCAGTTTCGGTTCGATGTCCCGAATTTTCGGCATAAATAACATGCGAAGCAATTATCGCAGTATCAAGGCCAAAAGTTCTGTTCCACCATCTGTCGGCAGTAAATTTTTTGGGATTACCATCAAAAAAATATGGCGTTTGGCTTCCGGCTCGTGCAGCATATTCCCATTCGGCTTCGGTGGGCAGCCGATATTTTTTGCCGGTTTTCGACGAAAGCCATTTGCAGTAAGTTTCAGCTGCATAGTACGACATCGTTACCGCCGGTCGATCTCCGTATCCCCAGCCTTGGTCGGGTTGGCCGTAGGGTGGAGTTGGGCCGCTTATTCCATCGACAGCCAGACTGTTACGCTCCATGACGATGCGAGGATCTATGCGTCCTTCGGATTTTGTTTCGCTGTAAAAGGCTAAATATTCCTCCCAGGTTACTTCTGTTTCAGCCATAAAAAATTGATTGACTGTTACTTTGCGTATCGGACCTTCGTCAATATTTCTGTATGGTTCGCTTTCGGGACTGCCCATGCTGAAATTTCCTCTCGGTATAGCTATCATATTGAATGAGATGGATGTACCTGGTACTTGTTCTACAAAATTTGCAAATTGTTCAATTTTTGTTGTCGAGTCGAAAATTTGTTTTGCTTTATCGTCCGAAGTGCTTCCAAGTGAGATATTTCGCTCATGTTTGTAATTCGGATTATAATGTCCTGCGTCGAGATGGCAGTTTATACATTGCAGATCGAGTTTTTTCTTATTTTCATCGTAATATAGGTGAGCCACAGCGCCTTCACTCGAAAGGCCTTTTGTAAAAATATTACTGTGGCAATATTCGCACGATTCGTTAAAAACTATTTTCGGAGCATAATCGAGCCGTTTTTTACGTTCCCAGTCGAACGAAGCGCTGTCTTTCGTGTGAAATGCCCACAAATCGTGCAGTCCTGTTTTGATTTTTATTCCTGTACGTTTGAAGGGCGAACTTTCGGGAGGTAGGTGACAATCAACACAATGCACCTGCATCCCGCTTGGATTGTTGTAGTGCGACGAAAGTTTCCACGTCTGGTCGGCATGTGGATGGATATGGCACGAAAGACAATACTTATCGCTTGAAGTATAGTCCATTACCTTGTTTCCGCCAATCATTGCAAGTATTCCGGCAACAAATCCTACAAGCAGGAGTGTTATTTTTCGTGTTTTCATGCCCGTTTTTTGAAAAGTTTGATAAGTGGACGGATATAATCTTCATCAGTACAAATATTTACCGAATCGATTCTCAATCGCGAAAATGTTTTGTCGAGTTTTTCACTTCTTGTTTTCCACCATTGACCATACACGTTTCGTATTTTTCGTCGCGAAGTATCGACAAAAATTGTTCGTCCGGTTTCGGCGTCGGTCATTTCAGCAATTCCAACCGGAGGTAGCTCTGTTTCACGCTTATCGATGATTCGCAACGCCGCCAACTCGTGTTTACGCGCAGCTATTTTTAGCGCCTCTTCGAATCGAGGTTGTGCATCGGGAGTAAAATCAAGAAAATCAGATAGAACAAAGGCTGTACATCGTTTTTTGATTGCATTTGTGAGATATGCTAATGCTTCGCCGAGGTTCGTTCCATTGCTTTCGGGACGTATTTCAAGAATTTCACGTATAATCCTAAGTATATGGCTTCTACCTTTCTTTGGAGGGATAAATTTTTCGACTTTGTCGGAAAAAAACAGCGCTCCGATTTTGTCATTATTTATATTTGCCGAAAATGAAAGCACTGCGGAGAGTTCTGCTATCAGATCTTTTTTCAATTTGCTTTGAGTTCCAAATGTTTCCGAACCGCTTACATCGATAAGCAGCACCACCGTCAGTTCGCGTTCTTCCTCAAACACTTTAACGTATGGAGTGTTGAGCCGTGCGGTAACGTTCCAGTCGATACTTCTCACATCGTCGCCCAGCTGATATTCGCGTACTTCGCTGAAAGCCATACCTCTTCCCTTATATGCACTGTGATATTCGCCCGCGAAAATATTGCTTGACAAGCCTCGTGTTTTGATTTCTATTTTTCGTATGCGTTTGAGTAATTCGTTTGGATTCATTATGTTACTAATTATATTAATTTATTTTTTAAATCGATACAATAATGACAGAGATATTTCCATTCGTGTTGCACTGAGCGATTGCGAGCCTCTTCCGGGGATTATCGGGTCGCGCAGAAACGAGAAATTATAGATGTAACGCCATTCGCCCTGTATCTCGAATGATTTGATACGCAGCGCCATTCCTGCTCCGCCAGCAATTCCGTATTCAAAACGTCGATCGTACTTGTCGAAAATATATTTTTTCTGATCTTCGCCTTTAACCTGCGAACTTCGCGAAAGGATGTATCCGGCCACTGCTCCGCCGGTAATGTATGGCCTGAATCCACCCAGACGGACAAATCCCTGAGCCATGAGAGGTAGTTCTATTGAGCTTATTCTCTGTGTGTTTTCTATGATATTGCGTGCTGTATCTTCTGCCTGAATATATCCTTTATTGACGTAACTCAGTTCGACTTGCAGAGCCGTAAATCGTTTATGTTCATAGCGATAAAGTATTCCGGTGTTAGCTGTGTTCAGGTTTTTTGTGTTGAATTTCGGCACAACGTCCACAGAATTGAGACCTGCGGCTCCCTTTAATCCAAAGTAATGCTGCCCCGAAAGACAGGCGGCCCAAAGGATGAATATGACTGAAACAAAACTTTTTTTCATTGACAATACCCTTGTTTTATGTCCGCAGTGGATGCGATTTACCGCATCAAACAGCGCTGCAAATTTAAGATATTTATCTTTGTCGTCGGAAAAAGTAACTTAAAAGTATTTAAAACGAGGATGAAAATTACATTTGTGCAGGTCGGAAAAACAGAGGATGAGTGTTTTAGACAGTTAGTAGGGATTTATGAACGACGTCTGGAACGGTATGTGAGTTTCGAGACGAGGTTTATTTCCAATGTCAGAAACGCGGGAAGACTGTCGGAGTGGCAGTTGAAGGAAAAAGAAGGCGCAGCAATACTCGATTGTTTGCAGCCTTTGGATTATGTTGTCCTGCTTGACGAAAAGGGAAAAATTGTGTCGTCGCAGGAATTTGCCGGATATATCGAAAAGAAAACCACTCAAAGTATTCGTTCTCTGGTATTTGTGGCCGGAGGAGCTTTTGGTTTTTCGCCGGCTGTTTACGAGCGTGCTAACGAAAAATTGTCGCTTTCATGTATGACTTTTACGCATCAGATGGTGCGCCTTGTGTTTACTGAACAGCTTTATAGAGCGTTTTCGATAATCAAACACGAACCTTATCATCATGGATAGGGCGGAAAGTTGGGTTTTTGATGTTCATGTTTATCTGATTCTCCAATAGCCTGTTTTGTCGGAACCTACTCGTTCAATAATTCCGAAATTGCCCAATTTCTTGATGTTTTTGTAGATAGAAACTTTCGATATTTTAATAATTTGCGATAGTTCGGCTATTGTGATATATCTATTTGATTGAATGTGCTTTATTATTTCAATTTGATTTACACCTAACTTTACACCTAACTCATTTGGATCTTCTGCCTTAACTTCTGTTTCGGAAATATCGCGAGATACTCCTTCAATCAATTCCTTGGCAAATTGGAATTTACGTTCCACATAGAACGTAATGTATTCAACAAATGGCTGTATCTGGACAATGCTTGCATTAGCGCCATCAAAAGGCAGAGTGCCTACTGATTTATCGCATTTTCCTAAGACGTCGAGATAGTTGCGGCGGTCGGCAGTAGGAATCACTATCATCGGATAGTTGTGCCTGCGGAGAATGTAATTGACTATGAGACGGGCAATTCGTCCATTTCCATCTTCAAAAGGATGAATGCGAATGTAACGATAATGAAAAAGACTTGCCAATTCCACAACAGAGAGTTGTTTTTTCTGCTCTTCTTCGCGATACCAAGCCAGCAAATCGGCCATCAGCGAGGGCGTTTCTTCGGGCGAGGCATAGTCGAACATCTCGCCCGAAGGCGTAATTACCGAGTTGGGACGGGTTTTGTAAATGCCGGCATGGATTTTATATTTGTAAGAACCGTCGCTGCTCACTTTGTAGAAATCGCCGGCAAGAATAATGTTATTCAACTCTTTAATGAAATTTTCGGAAAGCGGACGTTCTTTATCAATCGCCTCGCGTTTCATCATTTCAAGCCCAACATTATGCGCTTTCATTTCTTCCAAATCGCGCATCAGCGCTTCGCTTCTTGGCGAGATATAAAAATATTGTGTAAGTTTGCTTGCATAAATATATCGAAAAGATATATCAAAATAATTGAGATTATGTCTAATAACATGATTGTTGACAAACAAAATACGGGCGACGGGAATAGAAAAAACGATGAATTTATTCCTGTAGATTGGCCAAAACAACAGGGTTCTATCATCAAAGTGATAGGTGTGGGAGGTTGCGGTAACAACGCGGTCAAAAATATGTACTTGCGAGGAATCGAAGGTGTGGATTTTGTGGTGTGCAATACCGACGCGCAGGTTTTGAGAGAAAGCCCTGTGCCTAACAAAATTCAAATCGGAGTTATTCTTACTCACGGGCTTGGCTCGGGATGCAATCCGGAGATAGGACGCAATGCCGCTATCGAAAACCTTGACGAGATAAAGAAAATACTGTCCGACAATGCCGAAATGGTATTCATCACCGCAGGTATGGGTGGAGGAACGGGAACGGGCGCTGCACCTGTTATCGCCAAGGAAGCCAAAGAGATGGGTATTCTGACGGTAGCCATAGTTACCATGCCTTTTGAGGACGAAGGAGACGATTCGCGCAACAGAGCCTTAGACGGCTTGCATGTACTGCGTCAGTATGTGGATTCTCTTTTGATAATCAATAATGAAAAGATTTATGAGATATATCCCGATTTGCCTGTGTTCGACGCTCTTCCAAAGGTGGACGATATTCTTGCCACAGCTGCAAAAGGAATTGCCGAAATAATCACTAAAACGGGATATATAAACGTCGATTTCGCCGATGTGCGGATGGTGATGAAAGACAGCGGAATGGCCCTGATGGGCACCGGCCGCGCTTCGGGACCAAATCGGGCAGAGGAAGCCGCTAAACTTGCTCTGACTTCTCCGCTACTGAATGACAATAATATATCCGGAGCAAAAAATATCCTTATTAATATAAGTTCCGGTGAGGCCAAGCCTATTATAACCTCCGAACTCAAAGGAATAATGGATTATATAAGAGCTGCTTCGGGTGGAAAAACAAACTTCAAAAGAGGGGTAAATAAGGATCCCGATTTGGGCGAAGATATCGAAATAACTATCATTGCAACAGGATTTTCGATGCAAGATGTGGTGGATGTGGGTGAAGTTCAGGAGCCTATCGTAAGAGTGCCTTTCATGGAATATCTCGATGGCGAAATACGGGACGTCAACAAAACAATAGACCTTACTCCCGATTTAGACCCTGAAATAGTAATAAGAACTATACCCGAAGGATACGAACTCAAATCGGCAATTTACGATGATAAAGGGATTAGCCCGTTGCCGCAAAGTCGTAATCTGTCGCAATTGAAAGACAGGGATATTGCTCAATTAGAGGACGAACCGGCCTATCTTCGGAATAATGTTAATATCGACATAAAAATTGGCGCGGCAAGCGAAATTTCAAGTTACAAGTTGGACGAAAATGAGGGCGAATATACTCTGAGCGAAGATAATGCCTTCTTAAACAAAAATGTCGATTAAGTAATATCTATAGATATGAATCCATACATTCAAAATCGAGGGCAACAATCAGCAGGACAGACGCAAAATCCCGAAGAAACTCGCTGGAGCGGCAGGTCGAGTCAGTGGGCTAATTTTAAAGATTATCTGTTCAGTGCCTTGATGTTACTTGCAGTTTTTATTGCAGTTTTAATGGTCGAAAAGTATAAGGGCTGGCTGATGCTTTGCGCGCTGTATCCTCTTGGACGGGCGTTTTATGCCTGGCTCGAAGTGCGTTCGACCGAATATCGCTTGACTAACCAGCGGCTGATTTTTAAATATGGAATATTTAATCGAACAACCTCAGAAATAGAATTATACCGAGTGAAAGATGTGCTGCTGACCGAGCCGTGGTACAAGCGCATAGTGGGCTTGGGCGACGTCAAATTACAATCGTCGCAGCGCTCGATACCCGATTTTCGGATAGTCGCCATAAAACATGCCGGCGAATTACGCGAAATCATTCGGGAATCGGTGGAACAAAGACGTTCCGAAAAAGGCGTAAGCGAACTTGATACTAATTAATATACAAGTAATTATCGAAGGATGAAACAATTTTTAATGATCGCAGGTCTCGTATCTTTGCTGTGCGCAGGCGTCGAGTCCAAATCTCAAAATGAAGCAACTACGAGCAGTAAACGCCATTTTAAGTTTACAATCGACGAAATCATCGACTTGGCAAAAAACCAGTCGCCCGACGGCATACAAGCTAAACACGCTTTCAGAGCAAGTTATTGGGAATTTCGCTCGTACAAAGCCAGTTTTATGCCGAGTTTGGTTTTCGATGCAACCTTGCCCGATTTTTCGCGTAGCTACAAATCGCAGTGGGTCAACGAGTCGTATCGATATGTGCAGGATTTTTCGAGCCGCATTTCCGGCTCGCTGAATGTGGAACAGAGCGTTCCGCTGACCGGTGGCCGAATATCCATAGGATCAAGCCTGTCGCGCACCGACGTGTTTGGCACCAACAGTTCCATCCAATATATGAGTTCGCCGGTAAGTATATCTTACTCACAATCAATATTTGGCACAAATCAGTTCAAATGGGATAAGAAAATCGAGCCGATGAAGTACGCAGAGGCTAAACGCAAATATCTCAAGGCGATAGAAAATGTATCGACGGTATCGGTACGCTATTTTTTCGATTTGGCTTCGGCGCAGCAGAACGTGGCTATTGCCGAGTTTAACAAGGCAAATAACGACACGCTATATCACATGGCGCAAGGACGTTACAATATCGGCAACATAGGCGAAAACGATATGTTGCAGTCGGAACTTAATTTTATGAACGCAAGCGCCACATTGAATGATGCTTTGCTCAATTTGGCGACTTCCAAAAATCGGCTGCGCTCGTATCTTGGTTTCAACGAATCGGTGGATATTTCCATAATTATACCGGAGCATATACCTGAATTACAGCTTAGTCTCGACAAGATAATGAGCTTGGCCAAGGAAAGTAATCCCGATTTCATGGCCTATCAACGTCAAATAATAGAAGCACAGAGAAATGTGGCTGTGGCAAAGGCAAATAGAGGTTTTACAGCCGATATATTCGCAAGATTTGGACTTGACCAGCGAGGTGTAAACATAAACGAGGCCTATAAAAATCCTAACGATATGGAAACTGTGCAAATAGGCCTGCGTATTCCGATTCTCGACTGGGGTCGCGGAAGAGGACGTGTGAAAATGGCGCAATCGAACGAAGAACTTGTGCGAGTGCAAGTGGAACAGGCGATGTCGGACTTCGAGCAAAACGTTATACTGCAAGTAAATCAATTCAATATGCAGGGCGATCAGTACAGAATCACCGCCAAAGCCGACACCATCGCGCAAAATCGCTACAAGGTGTCGATGCAACGTTTTCTTATCGATAAAATAGACATCACCGAAATGAATAACGCTCAAAACGACAGAGATGCAGCAAAACAACGATATATCACAGCTTTGCGAAATTATTGGACTTACTATTACAATCTAAGACTGCTTACTTTGTACGACCTTATCAACAACAAACCTTTGACCACCGATTACGATAGTTTGGTGGATAAATAAACTTAATAATGAAAATTGCATTTCACGGAGCAGCTCAAATGGTAACAGGTTCAAAACACCTGATTACTACTAATGACGGTACGCAAATCCTGCTCGATTGCGGCATGGTTCAAGGTCACGGAAGCGATACCGATACGCTCAATCGAACCTGGGGCTTCGACCCTGCCTCAGTGGATTTTGTGATACTTTCACATCCGCATATCGATCATTCGGGTTTGATTCCCAAATTAGTCAAAGATGGCTTTGAAGGGAAAATCTATACCCGTCCGGCATCGACAGATTTAACCGAAGTGCTGCTCTACAATTCGGCCTATATTCAGCAGGACGACACGCTTTTTATGAATAAACGACGCAAAAAAGAAGGCAGACCACCCTTGCAGCCGCTCTACACCGAAGCAGACGTGCGCAAAGCGATGAAACAATTTGTGCCGGTGAAAGTTAATACGCCGATTCATCTAAGTCAGGAAATCACTTTAACACTCTACGAAGCGGGACACATTTTGGGCAGTTCCACCGTGTCGCTTCGAGTGAAAAAAGGTGAAGAAGAACGACATATCATTTTTAGTGGCGACGTCGGACGATATGGAGACCCGATACTGAAATCGCCGGCAAGTTTTCCTCAAGCCGACTGCATAATCATCGAATCGACATACGGCAACAAACTGCACGAAGAAGTTGATACATACGCTGGTCTGCTAAAAAAACAAATACAGGAAACCTGCATATCCAAAGGAGGAAAACTGATAATTCCGGCCTTCAGCGTAGGACGTACTCAGGAACTGCTTTATGCTCTTAACGAGCTGGAACTTAACGACGAACTTCCGGCGATAGATTATTTCGTGGATAGTCCGCTGTCGATAGAAGCTACCGAAGTGGTGAAACGTCATCCCGAATGTTTCAACAAATCGGTGCATAAACTGCTTAAAATGGATTTTGATCCATTTAATTTCAAGGGATTACATTACGTCAAGGATATAGAAGAATCGAAACGTTTGAACGATTACGGCAAACCCTGCGTAATAATATCTGCTTCGGGAATGGCCGAAGCCGGACGAGTGAAACATCATATAGCCAATAGTATAGAAAATAAACGCAATACCATTCTCTTAGTTGGCTACTGCGAACCAGCCTCGCTGGGTGCGCGGCTCAAAGAACATCCGGAGAAAATAAAAATCTTCGGCGAAACTTTTAATATCAAGGCAGACATACACGAAATCAACTCAATGAGCGCTCACGCCGACTATAACGACCTGTGCCAATATCTGGCCTGCCAATATCCCGACGAAGTGAGGCAAGTCTTCGTAGTACATGGCGAACCGGAAGTGCAACAGGAATTTAGCCGACGATTACTTAGAAAAGGTTTCAAAAATGTACTTGTCCCCGAACTTCGTCAGGAGGTAGTACTTGAATAATTTTTTTGCTGATGAGCAATTATCAAAATAATTGTATATCTTTGCACCGTCATTCGAGAAGTCGCTTGAGTTCGAAACTCGTGAAAGACAGGTAGAACCTCGCTCGAATAACAATTAAAATCCGTAACAATTTGAATGTTTTGGGTCGGTTTTAGCCGACGAATCGTAGATGAACAAGCCTTTAATTTTTATATCCAACGACGACGGAGTTAATGCTCCCGGTTTGCAGGCATTGATAGAGATGGTTCGCCCTCTTGGCGAGCTGTTTGTGATGGCTCCTATGGAGCCGCAATCCGGTATGTCGCACGCTATTACAGTAAAAACGCCTTTGAGAGTCCACAAAATCCGCGAAGAAAAAGGATTGACCATATATTCGTGCAACGGAACTCCGGCCGACTGTGTCAAACTCGCACTATGTCGCTTTGTTTCACGCACTCCCGACCTTCTGGTTTCGGGCGTAAATCATGGATCCAACTCTTCGGTCAGCGTAGTGTATTCGGGAACGATGGCCGCAGCTGCCGAAGGCGCTCTGTATCACATACCTGCACTCGGTTTTTCGCTATGCGACTACTCTCGCGAAGCCAATTTTTCCGCCGTTGTATCCATCGGAAAGCCGATAGTCGAAATGGCGCTCGAAAAAGGCTTACCTGAGGGTATTGCTCTCAATATCAACTTTCCCGCCTTATCTCTCGAAGAAATCAAAGGAGTGAAAGTTTGCCGTCAGAATAAAGGAACCTGGAACGAAGAGTTCGACCAGCGCACCGATCCAAACGGATTCGATTATTACTGGCTGTCGGGATATTATGTAAACGAAGAACCCGAAGCCAACGACACCGACGAAGCCGCACTTGACGAAGGATATGTGTCGATAGTGCCAGTGCATTTTGATTTGACGGCCTATCATTTCATGCAGGAAATCAAGAAGTTTGAAGAAATAAATAAAAAATTTGCACGCAAAACATAAAAATACATTAACTTTGCGGCGGGTTAAACATGAAAATTTAATAATTACAATATCTTACATTACATTACATGCACAATTTGGAAGAATTTACTTCTAAGCATATTTCTGATTTACAAGAAATAGCAAAGAGTTTAGGTATGCGAAACACCAGCGCCTCCAGCAAGGAAGAACTGATTAAACGCATTATCAGCGCAGCCATTTCCCCCGACGGGGAGGAGGACAGTCTTGCACTCGGAGACAAGCCGGAAGAATCAACAAAGCCGGCAACGCCCGTAAAACCAAAACGAGCACGCATCAAAAAGGAAGACAAAATCTTTTCTTCGGAAAGGCCTGCTTTGATGGAGAATACGGAAATAGAAGTGCAAAAAACCTATTTCAACATCGATGAGGCTAATGCAATACAACTCAGTGAACTGATGTCTATTGAGGAAGAATCGCACGAAGACCTATTCAACGAAGTGATTGCCGAAGCTAAAGACAGCGGAAAAAAAGGTAACGACGACAAATTTGAATTCGAGGGAATAATACAAGTCTCTGGCGTTCTGGAAGTAATTCCCGACGGATACGGATTCCTGCGCTCGTCGGATTACAATTACCTCAACTCGCCTGACGACATCTACGTCTCGCAGTCGCAGATAAAACTTTTCGGTCTGAAAACCGGCGACACAGTAAACGGAATAGTCCGTCCGCCGAAAGAAGGCGAAAAATATTTCCCGCTGCTTAAAGTGGTGGAAATCAACGGAAGAAATCCCGATTTTGTGCGCGACCGCGTTCCTTTTGATTTCCTTACTCCACTCTTTCCTACCGAAAAATTCAATCTGGTAGGAAAAGGACACAACAATCTGTCGGTAAGAGTAGTGGACTTATTTACTCCAATAGGCAAGGGACAACGTGGACTTATTGTAGCGCAGCCAAAAACCGGTAAAACAATGTTGCTCAAATCAATAGCTAATGCTATTGCCGATAATCACCCCGACGTTTATATGATAGTACTACTTATCGACGAACGTCCGGAAGAAGTTACCGACATGGCGCGAAGCGTTAAAGCAGAAGTAGTTGCCTCAACTTTCGACGAACCTGCCGACAGACATGTGAGAGTGGCTAACATTGTACTCGAAAAAGCTAAACGCTTGGTAGAGTGCGGGCATGATGTGGTGATACTTCTTGATTCGATAACTCGTCTTGCACGAGCCTTCAACACCGTACAACCTGCATCAGGTAAGGTACTTTCGGGTGGAGTTGATGCAAATGCGCTTCACAAACCAAAACGCTTTTTCGGAGCGGCGCGAAACATCGAAAACGGAGGCTCGCTGACTATACTTGCAACTGCGCTGACCGACACCGGCTCGAAAATGGACGACGTGATTTTTGAAGAGTTCAAAGGCACAGGTAACATGGAGTTGCAACTCGACCGCAAATTGTCGAACCGCCGCATGTTCCCCGCAGTGGACGTAACTCTGTCGAGTACGCGCCGCGAAGATTTGCTGCTCGATAAGGATATGATGAATCGTATATGGATACTGCGTAACTACCTCAGCGACATGAACTCCATCGAGGCTATGGACTTTTTACGCAACCGTATGCAAAAAACATCAAGCAACGAAGAATTTCTTATTTCGATGAACGATTAGCCTCTTGGCATTAAACCCTGTAATTCCCCGCAGATTACGCGAAAAAAGCCGGTATCGCAGGCTTGCGATTTTCCGAAAATTTCGCGTAAGCTGCGGGGAATCAGTGCATAATAATCAAGGCGACGTATTTTAATAAATCAAGATATGAAAAACACCGAGTGGTTCATAGCTAAACGCCTGTCATTCGACAAGAACGAAAGCCGATTGACCCGCTTGATGTCGCGCATATCAATGATAAGCGTCGCGCTCAGCATGACGGTAATGATTGTGGCTGTGGCTATGCTTACGGGCTTCAAATCCAAATTGCAGGAAAAAATTTCGGGCTTCAACGCTCATCTGCGCATAAGCAATTACGATGCAAATCAATCATTTGAAGGAACACCTATTCGAAATGACTATCCTTTTATCGACACACTGCGCAAGCTACCACATGTCAAACACATTCAGCAATATGCGCTGAAAGGCGGAATCATACGTACCGACGATGAGATTCAAGGCGTGATTCTCAAAGGAATAGGAACAGATTTCGACTGGTCGTTTTTCAAACAATACATGATCGAAGGCGACAGTTTTCAATTGTCCGACACCGCAAACTCGAACCAAAGTTTGATTTCGCGCAGCATATCCAAGTTATTGAAACTCAATACAGGAGATTCGTTTGAAGTGTATTTTGCCGAAAATCCGGTGAGAGTGAGAAAATTTACCGTCTCCGGCATCTACGATACGTATTTCGAGGACATGGACAAAGTGTTTGTACTGTGCGATATACGCCACATTCGCCGGCTGAATCGATGGGAAAACAATCAAATAACAGGCATAGAAATAATGGCCGACAGATTGAACCGCATGGACGAGGTTTACTCCGAAATCGAAAACTTGGTCGCATACCGCACTTTCGCCGACGGCTCGCGTTTAGACATAACTTCCATTCGCGACGCTTTCCCGCAGTTGTTCAATTGGCTCGCCATTCAGGATATAAACGTGCTGATAATCTTGATAATAATGCTTGTAGTAGCAGGATTCAACATGATCTCCGGCTTGCTGATAATGCTTCTGGAAAAAATATCGATGATAGGAACACTTAAAGCTCTGGGAATGAGAAGCAGCGCCATAATGAAAATCTTCGTTTACCGCTCGTCGCTAATTGTGTTGCGAGGTCTGCTTGCGGGAATCCTTGTCGGAGTATCGCTTTGCCTTCTGCAGCAGAAGTTTTCGTTGATACAGCTCGACCAATCGATTTATTATTTTGCCGCCGCTCCGGTCGAATTGAATTTCTGGCGCCTCGCCCTGCTTGCTCTGTGTTCATTTGTGCTGATTTCCGCACTTCAGATCATCCCTTCGATGATAATTACGCGCATCAGTCCCGACAAAAGCATGAAAATGGAGTAGTTTTTTGACAACAAATCAAAAAAATAATTCATTGAATAATAGATAATTGACAAAATTTTTCTTCCTTTGATTGATAATTTAAGATTATTTAACATTATCAAGAGTTTGACTATTGAATAAAATGAATACCTTTGCCACACTTTAAGTATTGGTATTAATAGAATTTTAGATTATGAAAAAGATATTGATTTCATTCTTTTGTATCGCCACAACAGTTTCAATGATAGTGTCTTGTGGCCAAAAATACGAAGAACCCGCCGGCAACGAATTTCGTGGCACTTGGGTATATGTCGGATCCGCTCCGGATTCTCTTTCCTTTGCGACAAAAGGTCCCGTATTCATTCAGGTCAGGGAAATTGGCGGAGAAAAGGTAATGATGTTCTTCACTAATGCAAGGTACGATTCTTCCTTTGTTTATATCGAAGAAGAAAGTCGTATTGCGGGCGCAATCAATCTATTTGCCGCCCGTATTAATGATACGGTACGGGATACAATCCCTGTTCTCGACGAAAACGATTGGCCTATAGTAAATCAAGCAGGCGAAGATTCTGTATTGATTGTTGCTGATAATAAAAAGCCGATGGGAACTATCGATGTAAATTCTCTTAAGAAAGAAAAACTGTATTTCGGAACATATTCGTTTGAAACTGCTGGCGACTCTACACGCATGTTAATTAAAAAATATGCCGGTGCGGACGACGTTAAAGCAAATAATAAGCCACCGCAGGATATTTATAAAAGGCCCTAAGATAGACGCAAAGCCTTGACGTTTCAGAATCGTATTCGCGAGAACACGCTCAAAGGCAAGCGTTTTGAGAAGCGATCTTCGAGAACAAGTTCGCCGCAGGTTTTTTCTTTGAATGTTTTGTCATTGAAAATGCTCGAAACCAGAGTATCTGCCACCAAAGCCGAAAATCCGTTTGAATAAAGATTAAGAACCATAAAACTATTTTCGGGTTCAAGTATTGTTTTACAAGTATTTACCATTTCGCAAATATTTTCGTCGAGTTTCCAACGTTCGCCGTTGGTTCCGTGTCCGTATGCCGGCGGGTCAAGTATTATTCCGCTGTAACGATTTCCTCGACGAGCCTCACGTACAGCGAATTTCAAAGCATCATCCACTACCCAGCGCACGTCCGACATTGCCGATGCTTCCATATTGCGTCTTGCCCAGCTCACCACCTGACGCACAGAATCGAGATGCACTGCATCGGCGCCGGCAGCTTTAGCCGCCAAAGTTGCCGCACCGGTATATGCAAACAAATTCAGCACTTTAGGACGATGAAGAGGGAGCGATTTTACCGAATCGTAGATATAATCCCAATTTGGCGCTTGTTCGGGAAAAACGCCCACATGCTTGAATGAGGTCAGAGCAGTTTCCAGACGCAGGTTAAGGTCTTTGTATCTGTATGTTACAGACCAATTATCGGGCAGACGTTTTTTTGCAGTCCATGTTCCGCTGTCTTCCTTTCCCGATTTTCCGAAACCGGCTCCTGTGGTGAAGGTAACATCGGCCAACGAAGTCCATTCTTTGTCTGACAAGGATTTTCGCCAAACCGCTTTGGGTTCCGGACGGCGCAGAACGAAACGTCCGAAGCGTTCCAACTTTTCGAAATATCCCGAGTCAATTAATTCGTAATCTGCCCAATTTGAGGATGGTACAAGAATTTGCACGTTTAAAAAGAATTTAAAAAGGATTTAAAAGAGTTTTATCAAACAGAAGTTTTTGTGAATTTCAGCGACATTCGCACCAATTCCTTACCGTCGTCGATACGCACAATATTACTAAGATATTCGCAATAAGCAGTTTCCTTGAGATTGACTTGATAACTATCGCCTATATGTGATTCGTGTAAATAATTGACTTCTATTTCGTTCAGCTCGTGTTCGAGGATAAAATCAGAAGGGAAAGTGTCCAGCGTCCAACGGACGTAATTTGCATTGTTTACGTGTCCGTTCATATCTATTGCGCTGTAAGGCACTATGTTTGTCTTTGTTTCCGGTTTTGCCGACAGTGTCGGAAGTTTTCGCATGGTCGAAGTTGGAGCTTCGCGTCCTTCCAGAATAGGTAGTTCTCCTTGCAACATACTCATTCTCTGCGGACGGCGTGAGTCAGCATCCAATATCAGCCATGCCGACGAGGCTGCAAGTATTCTTTTGTTCATTGAATCGAAAATCTCAAAATCTCGATAAGCCATCAAAGCGTCAGGAGCTTTGCTCCAGGTTTCGAGACGAATTTCGTCATTCCATTTAGGATACGCATCTATCAGCACTTTCATTCTTGAAAGCGCCCATAAACAGTTGGATCTCTTTAACCTCGCCCAGCCGAAATCGTTGATTTCAGCGTGTTTCCATGCACTTTCCTGCAAAAAACAAAAGAGCGAAGAAAGGCTCGCCTGTTGTTTCGCGTCGGCATGATACGAATGGATGTAATATTTGTCTTTTTCCAGAAGTGTCATAATATCCGTTTTTTACATCGTAACAGCGCACAAAGATAAGGATGTTTTTCCATAAACTCTAAGCGTCCAATAGTCTAAACGTCCAATAGTCTAATTTTGAAAGTCAGTGCCGGCAAGTTTTTTGGCAAATTTTTCGGCAGATTTACAATTGTGCGCTCGTTTTCGACAGTCCATTTGACCTTTTTTCCGGTGTGCAACAGGATCATAGTTGAGCCTTTGGCAGGAGTGTTGCCTTTCCATTCGACGCTTGATGGCGCGTCCTGATTTTCGGGCAAACAGACCATAGCATATATCATTTTGCCATCCTTACTTTGTGTAAACCAGGTATTACCGTCGTTATAATGTTTTGTAGAGCGAGTGTTGTATATAGCTTCGCTATTTTGGCTTGTCCATTTGCCGATTTCCTGTAGGCGGCTTACAACTTCGTCGGGCAGCAAGCCTTCGGAACTTGGCCCTACGCCCAGCAACAAGCTTCCGCCTTTTGCAACTATTTCTATCAGAGAGTGTATCACCTTGTGTGAGGATTTAAAAGTCTGTCCTGGAACGTATCCCCAATCTTTACCGAGCGTCATGCAAGTTTCCCACGGATAGGGCAGCTGTTTTGCGGGGATAGACTGTTCCGGCGTCTGGTAGTTTTCGTATTTTCCATGCACTGTTCTGTCCACAATCAGCAGACCTTTTTGTTTTTCGCGAGCCATTTTTGCTATTTTTGGCATGTCGATATCCTGCGACCATCGTCTTGAATTTTGCGAACTTTCGGGGATTGGTCGTACCCATCCGCCGTCGAGCCAAAGAATGTCAATTTGTCCGTAGTTGCTCATCAATTCTGATATTTGTTTGAAAGTAAACTGTTTGAAGCTCTCCCATTTCCAAGGATGTTTACGCACGTCGTAGTTATTACTTCGGTTTGATGTAGCATATCGTTTCCACCAGTAATCTTGTGAATGCCAGTCGGGTTTCGAGAAGTAAGCGCCTATCATGTATCCAAATTTTCTGAACGATTCGAACACATATTTAGCCACATCTGCCTTTGGATTGTCCTTGAACGGGCCGCGAGCGATGGAAAAATCCGTTTCGCGGGTATCGAACATGCAAAATCCATCGTGATGTTTCGTTGTGAACACAAGATATTTCATTCCGGCTTCGACGCCGGCTTTTGCCCACTGGTCGGGGTTGAATTTTAGCGGATTAAACTGTTTAGACAAATCCCAGTACCACTGTTTATACTCGTTATAATCAGCAAGACTATCGCGCGGAATCCAGTCTTCATCTTCGGAACAAATCGACCACGATTCGACTATGCCGGGTATGGAGTAAAGTCCCCAATGCACTATCATTCCAAATTTCAAGTCTTTCCACTGCTCTAACTTTTCGACTACGGATGGCTCGTCCGGCAGGATGTAAGCATCCGACTGTCCATGAACAAATTGTGCCGACAATGTATGCGACAAACTCAGAGAAAAACAGATCAACAATAGTTTTGATTTCATTGATATCTAAATAATTATATATTAAAATAAATTCATACAACGACGCTCTGCAATTGCAGGTTTCGTGCTGACAAAGGTACGAAATTTGCAATTCCGGCACTTAGCCTTCAATATTATTAGTATCTTTGCAGCCATGTTTTCTATTGATTGATTATGGTAAACAAACTAATATTAGGGGACAATCTCGAAGTGCTGCGCGGCATAGAAGATAATTCGATAGATTTAATTTATCTCGACCCGCCGTTTTTCAGCAACAAAATCTACGAAGTGATTTGGGGCGACGACGGCGAAGTACGCAGTTTTGAAGACCGTTTTGCCGGCGGTATTGATCATTATATCAGTTGGTTAAAAATCCGCGTGCGACAAATGCACCGCATTCTCAAAGATACGGGCAGCATTTTTCTGCACTGCGACTGGCATGCAAACGCCGAAATAAAAATTGATATTTTGAATAAAATTTTTGGAAGAAATAATTTTAGAAATGAAATTGTGTGGTGCTACAAAACACGTCCTCAATCGAAAAAATATTTTGGAAGAAAACATGATTCCATATTTTTTTATTCAAAATCAGAAGATTATACTTTTAACTGGAAAAATGTTGTTAGACCTTTATCTGATGTTACGGTTTCAAAATACAGATTGAAAGATGAAGACGGAAGATTGTACCGTTTGCAGGGCAGAGGCATTAAAGACAGTCCTATTCGCAGCGCAAAAGATGTTGA
>JAITGD010000176.1 GCA_031280885.1 Prevotellaceae bacterium
TTGTCGTCCACCGATGCTTCCGATAAATACATACAGGGCTTGGATGATACCATTGAAAAACTTTCGTATTGTGCCGGCTCTATCGGAAAAAATGAATATGTTCAGAAAATGTTCGGCGAAAAAGCCCGCCATATCGTTCATAAAAAGATGGCGATTATCTTCTTTGTGGAAGACGACACGGCTTACGTTATACGGATAATTGCCGGCTCGCTTATTCATTAAATTAATAATTATTTGTATTATGATAGTTATAGATATTGACGAAACCACCGAAATTGGCAGAGACATTCTTCGCCAAGTTGCCGAAAACCCCAAAGCCGGAAAACTTAGAGATTTTGAAATTCCACTTGCAATTCCTCGCGACGAAAACGGAAAACCAATCGGATACACAGTGGACGAAGTGTTTGCGAAGGTAGATAAAATATTATCCGAAGGGTACGGCGTTGATTTTGCCAAAGTGCACCGCATGATTGAATCGGGCGAACTGAACGACGCCGATTTGTCGGACGAACTATTGAACCGTCCGGAGTTTGCGTATAAACCGTATCCGAAGTTTAAACCCAAACCCTTGCCCGAAAATTTTAAACCCAAACCGTGGTTGTTGGACGCTTTATCGGACGAATAATGAAAAAATACACCGTCATTGTTTCCGAAGAAGCCATAGAAGATAATTGTTTTCAATATGATTTTATTCAACGCAATTACGGACCCAACGCTCGCCACATCATTTACAAAAAGATGGCAATCATTTATACCGTCTTTGACGACACAGCTTATGTTATACGGATTATTGCCGGCTCGCTTATTCATTAAATTAATCATCCTGATTTTTTGCTCTCTTTTATTGCGTCAATGCTTCGTCCTGAGCTTTTATGAACGTTGCGCCGAGTATGAAAAATCCGGCAAAAATGAAAGGCAGGCTCAGATATTGACCCGTATTTAATCCGGGTATTCTATCGAAGTCATTTAGAGGTTCTTTTAGATATTCAAGAAAAAATCGGGACGAGAAAATCAGCAATAAAAACAGGCCGGTCAGTACTCCGGCGCGAATTGTGCGGTAGTGATTTCGATAGACGAAAAAAAGTATCAAAAAGATTGTAAAATAGGCCGTTGCTTCGTACAGTTGCACCGGATGTCGCGAAATATTTTCGCCCAGAGTTTCAAACACTACGCTCCATGGATGCGAGGCCGGCTTGCCGATGATTTCGGAGTTCATAAAGTTTCCGATTCGGATAAAAACGGCTGCCAGCGCGCAACATACCGTTACTCGGTCGAGTAGAAGGACGAAACGCATTTTGTGGCTTCGGGCAATCAGCAATAAAGCTATAAGACAACCAATTGCAGCTCCGTGACTCGATAAACCGGAGATGCCGGTAAACTCGCCCTCTCTGAAAGGAAACACAATTTCGAGTGGGTGATTGAAATAATAATCAGCAGAATAGAACAAACATTCGCCGGCTCGGGCGCCGACAAGCAGTCCAAGAAACATCGCGTTGAGGGTTACGGGCAGCAGGACAAGCGGTTTTCCCTCGCGGCGTATCATATACAGAAACACCAACGAAGCCAGCAGAAAAGCTACGCAAAACATCAATCCGTAGTAACGGATGTGAAAAGGGCCGACGGAAAAGGCTTCGGGGGATAATGTCCAGGTAATCGCTCCGCTTGTCAATTTACTTATAAATAGAATTTTGATAATGTATTATTGACCTTGTCGGCCAGATATTCCCGCAATTCGGGGATGTGTATTTTTGCGATGATTTCACTTGCGAAGCCGAAGGTCAAAAGCAAACGAGCCTGATTTTTACCGATTCCGCGGGCTTGCATGTACAGAATAGCCTCATCGTCGAGCCTGCCGACAGTGGCTCCATGCGAGCATTTTACATCGTCGGCATAGATTTCCAACTGAGGTTTGGTGTAGATTTTGGCATCCTTGCTCAGCAGAATATTTCGGTTCGATTGGAAGGCCGAAGTTTTTTGAGCATCCTGTCGGACGAATATCCGTCCGTTGAACACATTAACGGCACTACCGCCGACAATGCTTTTGAACAATTCGTTACTTTCGCAGGCCGGAGCTGCGTGATTCACAAAGGTATAATTGTCGATATGCTGTTTTTCCTCAGCCACAGTCAGTCCATACAGATGATTTTCGCATCGTTCGCCGGCAAGTTCTATTTCGATGTTGTTGCGAATCAGCTTTCCGCCCAGCGTTATAGTCGTGCAATCGAGAGAACTGCCTTCCTCTTGCCTTCCGAAAATGGAATTTATTTGCGAACATTGTTCGCTATCGTCGTGGATATTAGCGATTTCAATTCGCGCATTTTTTTTGATAATTATTTCGCTCACATTGTTCGATACGACAATGTCGCCGGCGGGGTTCATATTGATAATCACCAATCGAGCCTGTGCGTTGGCTTCAAATACGAAGAGATTTCGTTGTTGCGAGAAACTCGGACAATGAGCTGTTACGGTGTTTATTATGACAATTGTTTTCGATACGGCGCGTCGCGCTTCGACTTTGAGAAATATCCCGTCCGATGCGAGCGCTGTGTTAAGCAAGGCCGTAGTATCGTCCTGATCCACCGTAGTATTATAATATTTCGACACCGTTTCTGAACTCAATTCGCAGGCCTGCGAGAGGCTGCACAGCGTGATTCCGTCCTCGGTTTCGTAAACCGGATATTCCGCTACTCCGTTTACCGTATAAATAAAGTGAGCGTCTAAATCGGGAATTGAGGTTTTGAGCTTGTTTTTAAGGCTTTCGGGGACAGTGTTTGTTTCGACGGCAAGTTGATATTCGGCGGCAAAAATTTCCTTCAGCCTTGTGTATCTGTATTTTTCTTCATTTCTATCGGGAAGTCCTTTTTTCTCGATACTTGCGAATGATTTTTCTCTATAAGAATTCAGCAACTTTGCGCCTGAAACTTTCCTTTCCTCGTATATTTTGATGTAGTTCATATTCCAGAATATGGTTTATTTCAGCCAGTCGTAACCTTTTTGTTCAAGTTCGGCGGCAAGTTCTTTTCCGTCTGATTTCACAATTCGTCCATCGTAAAGAACATGCACAAAATCGGGGATGATGTAGTTCAGTAAACGTTGATAATGAGTGATAACAATAAGCGCGTTGTCTTGTTTTTTGAGTTTGTTCACACCGTCGGCAACGATTCGCAGAGCGTCGATATCAAGTCCGCTATCTGTTTCGTCGAGAATGGCTAATTTCGGGTCGAGAATTGCCATTTGGAATATTTCGTTACGTTTTTTTTCGCCACCCGAAAATCCTTCATTCACAGAACGGCCTATCAGATTTGCGTCCATTTCAACGAGTTTGGCTTTTTCTCTCATCATTTTCAGGAACTCGGAGGCGTTCAGAGGCTCCAATTTTCTGTATTTACGTTGTTCGTTGACGGCTGCTCTCATAAAGTTCGTCATGCTAACTCCGGGTATTTCTGCCGGATACTGAAAACTGAGGAACAGACCTGCCCGCGCTCTGTCTTCGGCCGTCATTTCGAGCAGATTTTGCCCGTCAAATTCAACCGAACCTTTCGTTACTTCAAAATTTTCGTGTCCAGCCAGAACCGAGGCTAAAGTGCTTTTTCCCGAGCCGTTTGGCCCCATTATGGCGTGAGTTTCGCCGGCATTTACCGTCAAATTTATCCCTTTTAATATCTCGTTGCCTTCTACTGAGGCATGTAAATCGACTATTTTAATCATATCAAAATAAAATTTATGTTCACAGGCCTGTAAGCCTCGACAAATTATTCGGGCAAAAGTACACATTTTAATCGAAATCGGGATGAGTTGGCCGGCTTTATCCTTATGTTAATTCCTGAAAAGTCGTACCTTTACGCCGTTTTTTTGGCAAATGCTTTAACTGATAATCCAAGCTGTCAAAAACAATGAATTATAAAGTAACATTGCTATATGATATGAAAGAAGCGAAAGATATGCAGTTGCAAGAGAATCAATTTCTTGATGAATTAAAACAGATTGTAAATTCGGCAAAGAGATTGGCATATTCCGCCATCAACTTTGCGCAGGTACAACAAAACTGGTTGATAGGACAACGCCTTGTAGTGCAGGAACAAAACGGCAAAGCAAGAGCCGAATACGGCAAACATGTTATCGAAATCAAATGAACAACTCAAATAAAAACAAACCGTTGCAAATCCGCAACAGCACGGCAGAGTTTCTGATTTTCACCAAACAGTCGGGCGGCGAAAGTATCGAAGTGCGGCTACAGGACG
>JAITGD010000154.1 GCA_031280885.1 Prevotellaceae bacterium
ACCTTTCCAATGCTCGCTAATATCCGGCGTACCAAAAAGTTCCAACTGATTTTTTGCAACATAATTTACAATTCCCGTGTCGAGCCACATAAGTTTTGGCGACTTTTTAAAATCAGGCGAAAGGGGAACGTCAGTAGAAACTGTCGGATAACAAAGTTCCAAAACCAAAGCTTTTTCTAAGGTTCTGAATGCCTCTCCCACTTCGCGCGATTTGTAATTCGATTCTCCGAAACCCTCAAATTTAATGCGTTGTCCTGCATAACGCCAACCGTTTTTGAGGATGTGTCGCAAAACATTTCTTTCGATTTTGTTGCTCGCGTATTTTTCCACATCATCTCTGTAACCGTTCAGTAAGGAGTCGTAAATTTTTCGCAAAGCAACAATATCACGATTTTCGGCGTAAGACGCAATAATTTCAGGCATACCGCCAACGAGTACAAATTCGTTAAAAAGTTTAAGCACGTGGCAGTGAATTGCATTGGGAAGTTCGGCTGACAGCAGTTTTTCTCTTATCTGATTTTCGCCGATTGCCCCAAGAAATTCACTGAACGAACAAGGTCGCAACGCCAAATATTCAACTCTGCCTACAGGAAACGAGATATGAACATCTATCAAGGTTTCGAGCAGTGAACCTGCTGCAATTACAAAAAGTTCGGGCATATCTTCGTAAAAATATCGCAACATCGCAACCGCTTTCTTAGAGTTTTGCACTTCGTCGATAAACAGCAGTGTTCTGCCCTGTTTGCGCTCCTTATTCTTCAAAAGATAAATAGCAACAAGCACATCTTCTGGTGTGTCGTTTGCTTCAAAAGCAGATTTATCTGCCTGTCGTTCAAGGTTCAGATGCAAAAACATGTCAAATTCCTTAGCAAATTCCTGTACGATTGTTGTCTTGCCAACCTGTCTTGCTCCTCGCAATATAAGCGGTTTTCGTTTAGGATTATTTGCCCACTCCCGCAATGAAGTTATTATTCTTCTATTAAACATAATTTCAGTCTTAATTACGCCGCAAAGGTACACGTTTTTGTAATATATCCAAACATAAAATCAAATTATTTTGTAACAAAACCAAAGATAAAATCAAGATATTTTGTAACAAAACCAAAGATAAAATCAAGATATTTTGTATCATTTCCAAAGATAAAAACACGGAAGAACTCAGTTCCTCCGTGTTTCTTTTCTCCAGCGAGTCCAAAAGTCTTGGCTCCTGTAATCTTGGCTCTTGGTTCCTAAGATTTTAAATCTTATAATACTCCTCCCAGCCTGATCGTGGCGGTTGGCCGGCGAGCATGGCGTTAGCGAATGGATTATTAGTGATTTGTCGAGTTTTTGCGTCGAATTTTATTTTTGTATTCAGACGTTGTGCGATTACTCCCAAACAGAATACCTGGCTCAGCGGGCCGGATATTTCAAAGGGCGAGCGAGCTTTTTCTTTTCCTTGACAGGCAAGCAGAAAGTTAGCGAAATGATTTGAAGGCGAGGCGGGGACTTCGGGCAATTTCGATTCCATTGCCTTTGCTTTTTCCGACGGGATTATCGAGAGCGTGCTACCGTGCGAGCTGCCTTTGAACGTCAGTTCGCGGCTGTATATTTCTTTTCCGGGATTGAGTTTGGTGGGCTGCAATTGTCCTCCGGCGACGGCGGGGATATTCGGGTCGATTTCTGAAGTTCCGTATCCTGCCGGCACAGCGGGGATATTGTCCACTCCGTCGTACCAAGAGATATCGAGAGCGGGCATATTTTTTCTTGCGGCAAAGCGGAAGAGAATGGTCGATGACATGGGGAAGAAATAGTCGTTATGACCTTTCAACATCTGTGGGTCGATTTCGTAGGGCAATCCAAGATCCAGAAATTCGTGAATAGTATCGAGAATATGAGCGCCCCAGTCGCCCAGCGCACCCATGCCGAGGTCGTACCAGCAACGCCAGTTTCCGTAGTGATATTTTTCGTTAAATTCGTGATATTGAACGGCCATATTCCAGGTATCCCAGTCGATTCCATCGGGCATGGTTTCGGGCGCGGGGTATTTGAATATTTTCGGATCCCATCCGTGCCAGCGTCTTGCGTTGTTCATGTGAGCGGTAACTGCCGTAACGTCTTTGATTATTCCGGCCTCTTTCCATGCCTTGAATTGAAAGTAGTTAGCTTCGGAATGTCCCTGATTTCCCATCTGTGTAACGACTTTCGGATATTTCCGTGCGGCTTCCATCATCAGTTCGCCTTCGAGAAAAGTTCTACACAGTGGTTTTTCCACGTAGATATGTTTACCTTCGCGTATAGAGTGCATAACTACTGGATGATGAGCAAAGTCGGGAATTCCGGCGCAAACAGCGTCGATTTGGTTTCCCATTTTGTCGAACATCGTTCGGAAGTCCTTAAATTGTGGAACGCTTGGATATTGAGCCATAATTTCCTGCGTATGTTTTGCTCCCATATCGACGTCGCAGAGAGCCACAATATTAGCCAGGCCTGTTTTGGCAAATTCTTTGATGATTTCGTTTCCACGGAAGCCGATTCCGACGCAAGCCAGATTGACTTTTTCATTCGCACCGACAATCCGGCTATAGCTCGATGCGTTCAATTTCAGCCCTCCCACTGCAAGTCCTGCGGACGCCAAGGTCGCTGTTTTCAGAAAATTTCTACGTGTTGTCATAATACATTTTATTTAAAATTAATACTGACCGATGCACAAAGGTATATGATTTTTTTGGACTGTTGGACTGTTGGACTGTTAGACTTTTGGACTTTTGGACATTGCAACCGCATAACAATTGTATAGCCACCGTATAACTATTGCATAACCATTGTATTGATGGTTTGGCGTATTGCGGCGAGGCGTGTTAGCAGGCCTTCGAGCAGGTCGAGTTTCAGCATATTTGCTCCGTCGGATTTTGCTTCGGCGGGGTTCGGATGCGTTTCGATAAAAATTCCATCGGCGCCGGCAGCAATTGCTGCTCGTGCAAGTGTTTCAATCAATTCGGGTTTTCCGCCTGTTACGCCCGAACTTTGGTTGGGTTGTTGCAGCGAATGAGTGAGGTCGGTTATCACAGGGCAACCAGTTTGTTTCATCACGGGTATTCCTCTGAAATCCATAACTAAGTCGTAGTATCCGAGCATAGTACCTCTATCGGTAAGCATTACTTTTCGATTACCTGTTTCATAGACTTTTTCTACGGCGAATCGCATTGATTCCGGCGCTGCGAACTGTCCTTTTTTGATATTTACTGTGCATCCGGTTTTTCCGGCGGCGACGAGCAAATCCGTTTGACGGCAAAGGAAAGCGGGAATTTGCAGCGTATCTATTCCATAATCAGCGGCTAAGCGGGCTTCGTCGGGATTATGGATGTCGGTCAGCGTTTTGACAGCGAAAGTTTCGCTTACTTTTTTGAGAATCTGCAAGCCTTCGAGGTCGCCGATACCGGTAAACGAATCGGAACGCGAGCGATTGGCCTTGCGATACGAGGCTTTGAAACAGTACGGAATACCGATTTTTTGGGTGATTGCGCAAATCTTTTCGGCTATATCCATGCAAAGTTTTTCGCTTTCAACTACGCAGGGACCGGCAATCAGAAAAAAAGGATTGTTCATTTTTTGGACTTTTTTTAGACTTTTGGACTGTTAGACTGTTAGACTGTTAGACTGTTAGACTGTTAGACTTTTGGACTTTCACAAACTACTGTATAACCACTGTATAACCACTGTATAACCACTGTATAACTATTGTATAACCACCGTATAACTATTGTATAACCACTGTATAACTTTTTAAAGAATCACAATTTAGCATTTACTTGCAGCACAAGCGTGCGTGGAGCCGAGACGTCCATCGGACGCAGTGAATATTCTTTGTTCAGCGCGTTATTCAGCATCATCCAGAATTGTATTCCTTTGGTTACTTTTACTCCAAGTCGCGCATCCATAGCGAAATAGCCTTTGTTAGCGGCTTTCCAATAATCGTGCAGACCGGGGAAAATTATGCTGCGTACCAGATCCATCATATCCATATAATTTTTTTCGCGTTCGTCGGCCATAAAATAATCAACTGCCAGAGTTTTACTCTTGTACGTAAGATTAGTTCCGATGCTGAATCGGCTCCAGTTGAAATCCAGCACGCCTTTGAACGAATGTTTCTGTCGATATTTCAGATATTTCGATGTGTTTGATTTTTCCTTCATGGCGAGCAAATCGGCGTTTGCTTCTTCCGTGGCATTTTTCTTTTCCCAGTCGGGATCGATGGGATTGATGAACACATATCCCAGATTATAAGTAACATTGGCTGCGGGATTGATAGTCCAGATTCCCGTTATCGAAAAATCCAGTCCATAGATTTGCGCCCGTTCCACGTTCGAGAATCGGGTACCGAGGCCGGGCATTTGTCCGGCGGCGATCATGTTCATTATCTGCTGAAAATTTTCTATATACTCGAAAGTTGTATTGTTAAACAATCCGAATTGAAATTCGATCATATCTCTGTATTGAGTGTAAAAGCCTGCAAGATCGACGAATCCGGCGAAATTGCCTATCTTGTAACCCTGTTTTATTCCGACTTCGGCGTTGAACCCGCTTTCGGGTTTAAGTTCTCTGTTCGGATAGGCGGCGATTCCTCCAATATCCTTAAACACAAATTTTTCGGTGAGCGATGGATATCGATAACCCTGCCCAATCGAAGCACGGATAAAAGAGTACGGAGCAAGTTCGTAGTTCAGTCCGCCGCGTAGCACGGGTTTGAAAGGCGCTTTCCATCCAAAGATATTAGTTTGGGCTTCTTTATACAGTGAATCAACACGATAATACTCCAAACGCATACCGGCCGAGACGTTCAATTTTCCCAGAAATTTCTGATCGTATTGAAAAAAAGCCGCGATATTGTCGCTGACGTGCGAACCGGTAACGGGCGATTCGTTGGCGATATGCTCGAAGGTGGCGCCGGTGGTGAACTGCGCGTTGTTTAGCTTTTTGTTAAATTGATAATCAATATAATAAGACGAAGTATTATCGGGTTCGGAGCTTCTGTTTTTTGTTTTGTTCGAGTTCAGCAGCCATGGAATCACCTGCGAGGAATCGGTCGGCAGAGGAGTACGAGCCATCGTCCACGAAATCAGATCGACGAGGTCGGGAGCGGTGGCGTTAGGGAAGAAACCTCGTCCGAAGTTTTCCAGATCGGCGGCCAATCGGGTGAAATCGCCGGAAAGCAAAGCCGATATTGCGCCCGGCAAAAGAATCGGTTCAAGGCTTCCGGGATTTGCGATGATTCCGGCAAGTTCGGGCAGCGAGGCGTAGTTGAAGCCCATGTTGTTCAGTATGTCGGTGATAGGCTTGTCGGTCGAATGTGAAACGATGCCTTCCGACTTGTGTAAATATCGAGCCTTAATTCGGTGATTAACATTTTTTTCGGAGTTAAAATAATTCAAAAAAGGGTCGATATAGAACATATTACCCTGTCGGCTCATATTGGTCAGCGGCGACTGCACGTATGGTTCCTCGGCCGACCGCCAGATGAAGAATCCCGAATAATTGTTCGACAGCAGGTTTGCATTTACTCCGTAGTTCAATCCGCTCACCGTTTTATCGTGATAAGTAACGTTTCCGCCGAAGCGCACTCTTTGGTTGAAATTGCCCTGTCGATATCCTTCGTCGGTGAACAGGTCGAGGCCTGCCGAGACGTCGAAATTTCCGATTCGGCGGGTGTGCGACACCTCCGTGCCTGTGTATATCGGATTGCGTATTCCGGCCAGCACGTTTTTACGCAGCATGGGTTCGACCTCAAATTTACCTGATTTCCAATTATTTTTCTCCCACCAGATATAGCTTTTCTCCTTTGGATCCATGTATGCTCCCAGGTGAACGTTCACGTTGGTTTGCGGTTTCAATCCCGGACGCGCCGTGCGTACGTTGATCAGCCCGTTGAGCGCCGACGAGCCGTACAGCACCGAAGATGCGCCTTTCAGCACTTCCACCTGCGCGACGTTTTCCATCGGGATAACGTTCCAATTGACCTCGCCCACTGCCGGCGTCAGTATCGACATTCCGTCCACAAGCACCAAGCTGCGGCTTCCCACTCCGTAAGTCCAGCCGCTTCCTCCGCGTATCGAGGGTTGTCGATCGGTAACGTCCACGCCCGACAGCGTGTTGAGTACCACGCTTAAATCGGTAGCGTTTTGTTTCGAGATGTCTTCGGCTTTCACCACTTCCATCGAAACGGTTATTTCGCTCAATTTCTGATCGAAACGACCGGCGCTTACAACTACTTCGCTCATCAGTTCGACTTGCCTGTCGAGGTATATATCCAAAACAAAAAATGTGTTCTTTCGCACGACCAGCGGATGAGCCTGAGGTTCATAGCCTACATAACTGAAATTGACCATTCCGCCTCCGTCGGGCAGCGTTATTTCGTAGTATCCTGCCGTATCGGTCAGCACGCCTTTGGTAACATTCTTGTCGTTACTG
The DNA here is from genome assembly GCA_031280885.1 of Prevotellaceae bacterium. GTDB lineage: Bacteria > Bacteroidota > Bacteroidia > Bacteroidales > UBA932 > JAIRLF01. The sequence goes on from JAITGD010000154.1 coordinate 6,448, forward strand.
AAAACGCTGACTCCCACCAGAGTTTCGTCCGAATTGGCGTCGCGCACATAGCCTTTCACCTTTTGCCCTGCGGCGGCATTTACCGTCAACGAAAAAATCAAAAAAACAAAAACTCTTATCATCATTAAGATCTTTTAAAACATCGCTAAAACGGCGCAAAGGTACAAATTCTTTTTATGGACTGTTGGACTTTTAGAATTAATTGTATCTTTGCCGTCGAAATTAAAATGTAGTGATTATGTAGAACATAAAGAAAACAGTGCGTAATGCGCTGAAATATAAGACATATAAAGTTAGCATTTTGCTAAATCTTGCCGTTGGAATGTAGGAAGTTTCAAAAGTTAATGCAGGAATAAGCGTAAATGCCGCAGAAATGCGGATTTGCTTGTTTGCATTAACGGGTGATTTTTCCTACAACCTCAACGGCGGATATTGTAAATCCGCTTTTTTATTTGTCCAAATTCAAAGATAAAACCAATAAAACAGAGCCGAAACTGTTTCAAAAACGGGACAATACACTCGCGAAGTCGAAAGAGCGGGATTTAATTTTAATCTTTATACAAGATGAAAAAACGGTTTTTAGTAGTAGGCGTAATCGCCTTAGTGGGTTTTGGTACTTTTCTCGCTTCCTGCAAGAAGGACAAGGATGAAAAAAAGACGTCCTGTTCTTGTACGGTGTACCTGGAGGGAGAGAAGGTTGGAACAGAGACAGCAGATCTATCCGAGTACGATGCCGCAAATTGCACGCAATTAGCAAATATTCTGGAAGATATTCTGGCAGAGGAAAGCGATGAATACAGCGTTTCTTGCAAGTAAAAAACCTATTCTAATTGGCAACGTGTCGCGATTAAATTAGCGGCACGTTGTTTGTATTATGTTCATTATGAGTAAGAAAATAGGAATATTGAGTTTGATTTCAGGTTTGGTATTCTTAATATCGGGAGTTGCCAAATCGCTGGATATTAACGGATTTTCTAAAACAATCGCACTTTATGGCTTTGAAAATCTGCAATTTTTAAGTCCTTTGATAGTGTTGATTGAAGTTATCGCAGGCTTGTTGCTTGTTTTTCAGATTTATACAAGAAAAATAGCAATCGCCGGCACGCTTTTATTGTTTGGATTTACCTTGTTTTATTCTTATGGCCTATTATTCAAAGGGATTGACGATTGCGGATGTTTTGGGCAAATTCATTTTTTGAATACTTCGCCGGTTTTTACTTTTATCCGAAATATTATATTGATGATATTTTTGATTTATGTGTCCGTAAAGAGTGATAATAATTACGGCAAAAGCAACAAACTCACTGTGATTGTGATAATTGCGGTCGTTGGCATTGTGTCTTTTATTTCGGGTTATGGGTACAAAATTACAAATAATAAAAAAGAAGACAATAGAGCTTATAAATCAGTAGAAAACACGGAATTACAAGAGTTTATTTCCATATCAAGAGATTCTACTTATTTAGTTTTTGCTTTCACCTATACCTGTCCGCATTGTATGAATTCTATAGAAAATCTGAAGCAGTACGAAAATTTCGGAGTAGTTGATAAAGTACTTGCTTTGAGTATAGAAGATTCAATTAGCGAGCAAAAATTCAGGAAAATCTTTGCACCCAATTTTGAGATAAAAAAATTTGCTCCAAAAACTCTATTTCAATTGACAAAAACTTTTCCAACGGCTTTTTATATCAGAAATGATTCTGTAATAGCTAAATTTTCAGGCGAATTACCCTGCGCCTTCGTGTTTTCTAAGACTATCATAAGACAATAAAATGTCTGAATCAGGATTTACAGGATTTTTGGATTAAAAGCAATTATTGCCATTGAAAGCGTACATCTGGCGCAGGCAAAAAACTATGTTGTTTATAATTTCCCTGTTGGATTATTGATCAATTTCGGTTCTATAAGGCTGGAATTCAAAAAGGTATATAACAATCATGGAAATTCTTACATCTTGAAAATCCTGATTCAGACGACTATTTCCATAACAATTTACCCTCTTTCGTTTCGATTATTTTTCCGTTATCGATAAGCCAGCGTATAACCTTGATTGTCTTTGCTTCGTCCTTTCTGTCGGCAATAAGTTCGGCAATGCTTCGTGGCGAATCTTTGAGTGTCGATTTCAGGTCGTCGAGTATCAGATCAAATTCGTATTTACTGAGTTCAAGCTCGTTACGCTGCATACAGACGTCGCATTGACCACATCGGAAAGCGCCGGTTTCGCCGAAATATTCCAACAACATTATGCTGCGACATTTTGTCGTCGCTTGCGCATATACAAGCATCTGTTCCATGCGCTCGACGTAATGTTTTTTTAGCTGTTCGTAGTTTTCGTTTGATATACGTATATTCTTGTCTTCCAGACGTTCCTCGTGCATTATGAGCATCGGACTATGTTTACTTGGGATGTAGCTCAGGATTTTCATTCTCGACAATCGCAGCAGAGTTTCGTAAATTTCGTTTCGGTTAAGATGCACTAAAAGAGCAAGATAATTTTCGTCGATATTCACATAATTATTAAAAAGGCCGGGATAAGCTCTCAGTAAAATCTTAATAAACTTATCGATAGCCGGATTTTTGACTTGTATTTTGTACAAATCATCGCGTCCGATGAGAAACATTATTCGCGACGGATTGTCGATTTCTTCGGTAAGTTCGGCCAGATTTTCGCGTCGCAGGAATTTGAAAGCGCTGTAAACCGTTGCGGGGAAATATTTATATTGATACGAAAAATTGGCGACGCTAAACTCGTAAGCCGAGCCTTTGCCCGCTCCGTAAGGTATTTGGGCATAGTTACAAGCGCCCTGATAAATCGCTTTTATATTCGTCAGAGGCGGAAATTCATTGCGCAGATGCTGCTCAAATTTAAGTTTATCGCCTCTATTATAAAGCAATACAGCGTATGCTCTACCTTCGTTTCGTCCAGCCCGTCCGGCCTCCTGAAAATACGCTTCGAGCGATTCGGGCAAATCCACATGCACCACCACTTTCACGTCGGCCTTATCGATTCCCATTCCGAAAGCGTTGGTAGCCACTATTATCTTTGTTTTTCCGCTTTTCCAATCGTCCTGTTTTTTGTTACGCATTTCGGGGCTAAGGCCGGCATGATAAAAATCGGCCGAAATGCCGTTCTGTACAAGTTTTGTTGCGATTTCCTTCGTTCCGCCTCTACTGCGAACATACACAATACCAGAGCCTTTCTCCTTATTCAGTATTTTTAGCAGATACCCAAATTTATCCTCGGTATCGCGCACAATATAAACAAGATTTTTCCGTTCAAAACTCTTTTTCAGCAAATTCGGCTTGCGAAATCGAAGTTTTTCCATAATATCGTCCACCACCTTTGGAGTTGCCGTTGCCGTCAGAGCCAGCACCGGCGCCGCTGAGGGCAGCAGTTCGCGTATCTCGGCGATTTTCAGATACGAAGGTCTGAAATCGTATCCCCACTGCGAGATACAATGCGCCTCGTCCACCACCAAAATATTCACCTTCATACTTCGCACCCTCACCTTGAGAATCTCCGTTTCGAGACGTTCGGGAGAAAGATACAAAAACTTGTAATCGCCATAAATTGCGTTATTTAGAGCCACGTCGATTTCGCGTGCCGTCATACCCGAATGTACCGACAAAGCCTTGATTCCAATCCGGCGCAGATTTTCGACCTGATCTTTCATCAAAGCCAGAAGCGGCGTTACAACCAGACAGATACCTTCCATCGACATAGCCGAAACCTGAAAAGTAATCGATTTTCCGCCTCCCGTCGGCATCAAAGCCAGAGTATCGTTCCCGCCGACAGTCGAGGCTATTATCTCCTCTTGCAGAGGACGAAACGAAGAATGTCCCCAATATTTAAGTAGAATCTTATGATAGATATCCATTTTTTTGACTTTTGGACTGTTAGACTTTTTGACTTTTGGACTGTTAGACTGTTAGACTTTTGTCGCGAAGCAAGTCCTGCAATTCACACAAATCTCGCCCATTAACTCTGCAAAGATATTATATTTTTTGGACTTTTGGACTGTTAGACTTTTTGGACATTTAGACTGTTAGACTTTTTGGACATTTAGACTGTTAGACTTTTGGATATTTAGACTGTTGGACTGCTGGACTCTCTTGAAATCTTCGCCTTTCAAACTCTCGCGAAGCAAGTCCAAAAGTCTAACAATCTAACAGTCCAACAGTCCAACAGTCCAACAGTCTAACAGTCCAAAAGTCCAAATTTTATTACTTTTACGCTGGATTTCGGCAAGAAATTTTTGCGCGAAACGCCTGTAAATTAGTGATAATGATTAAAATTATTTTACTTAAAAATATATAAACCGTATGGAACGACGTGGTTTTTTAAAAAGTTCGATATTTGGAGCAGCCCTTATCGGTGCGCGAGCTATTGTACCGGGAGCAATCAACTCGGCCTCAGGGAAATCGGCTCCGAGCGACAAAGTGAAAATCGGACTGATTGGTTGCCGAAATCAAGGTTGGACTAATCTCGAAGCTTTTCTTGATTATCCTGAAACAGAATGTATTGCATTATGCGACGTGGACGAAGAGTGGCTCAATAAACGCGCTGCCGACCTGGAAAAAAGAACAGGAAAAAAACCGAAACAGCTTGTCAAAGACTGGCGTAAAATTATCGACAACAAAGATGTCGATTTGGTAATCATCGGAACACCAGATCATTGGCACTGTCTTCAACTTGTGGCCGCCTGCGAAGCCGGTAAAGACGTGTATGTGGAAAAACCTTTAGCTAACACCCTCGAAGAATGTGATTTAATGGTCGAAGCAGCACGTAAGTACAAGCGCGTAGTGCAAGTAGGACAGTGGCAACGCAGCGACCCTCACTGGGACGAAGCTGCAGCTTTCGTACAAAGCGGAAAACTCGGACGGGTGCGAACCGTAAAAGTTTGGGCATATCAACCCTCAAAATGGTCATTACCCGCAGCGCCCGACTCGAATCCGCCGGCAGGCGTGGACTATGATATGTGGCTGGGGCCGGCGCCGAAACGTCCATTCAACGAAAATAGATTTCACTATAACTTCCGCTTTTTCTGGGATTATGCCGGTGGACTGACCGCCGACTGGGGCGTGCATCTGCTCGATTACGCTCTGAAAGGAATGAACGTCGGATTGCCCGAATACGTCTATGGAGCAGGAGGTAAACTCGGATATCCCGACGACGCTATGGAAACTCCCGACACACTGATGGCTACATTCAAATATCCCGATTTCAACATCATCTGGGATCACGCCTGCGGAATTGGAAACGGCTTATTCGATAAAAAAGAAGGACTTGCCTTCTTTGGCGAAAACGGAACACTGCTACTTACACGAGCCGGATGGGAGGTGAGACCCGAAATGACTAACTCGGGACGAAATTTCCCATACTGCTATCCCTGCGACAATAAACCAAGCTCGCCCGTCCCGCGAATGGAAGCCTTAGCATGGCGAAAAGGCGAAGGCAAAGGCTTGTATCGACACGCAGGCAATACCCTGAAATGTATCAAAAACAGAGAATTACCCTCAGCCGATGTTGCCATTGGCGCTACCGTCGCAAAACTCTGCCTTATGGGAAATATCTCGTGCCGACTTGGACGGGCGCTAAGCTGGGACAATGCCGCAAACTCCTTTGTAAACGACAACGAAGCCAGCACCTTAAGCAAAGCAATCTATAGCGAACCATGGAAATTGCCAACAATATAAAACATAATCAAAATAAATTTAAAAAACATTTTAATTGATGAAAATAAAAATACTCTTTATCATCGCCTTCCTTTCGGCTTCGATCTTCGCATCGGGACAGGATAAAATCAAAGATTCTGTAGCCTATGCCCTTGGTATTCAGATGGCCGAAAATCTGAAACAAAATCAAGTACTGGATCTGCTCGATTTAGATGTGCTGACCTCTGCCGTGATCGACCTCAGAGATGGAAAAGCCAGAATGAACGCTCAACAATGCGACAGCGCCGTGAGAACATACTTCACCCGCAGGTACGAGGATCTGAAAGCAAAAAACGAAAAAGCAGGTAAGGAATTTCTCCAGAAAAACGCTACCACACAAGGCGTTGTTACACTTGCTTCGGGACTTCAGTACAAAATCGAAAACGAAGGTATGGGCATAAAACCGACCGCCGACGACGAGGTGGAAGTTCATTACAAGGGAACTTTGCTCGACGGACGGGTATTCGACTCTTCAATCGACAGAGGACAAAGCGCCAAATTCGTGCTTGGACGAGTTATCCCCGGCTGGATCGAAGGCTTGCAGTTGATTGGCGAAGGCGGAAGGATAACGCTTTATGTTCCAGCGAATTTAGCTTACGGCGACCGCGGCGCGCCCGGCACTATCATCGAACCAAACGCAACGCTTATTTTCAACGTCGAATTGCTGAAAGTAAACCGTAAAGAAAAATCGCCGGAAGCAGTGGAGATCAAGCCCAACTGATACTTATATCAGTCAAGCATCCAGCTATATAGGGAAATTTTCCGAGAAGATTTGCGGAGCGTTTCGGCGATAAGCTCAGGCGATTTTGAATACTCCTTCCAGAGTTCGTCTATTGATTTGCCTGTCAGCTTTTTCCAGATTTCCTCGTTGTAAGTATGGTCGCGCATTGCAGCGTCGAGTTTTTCGAGAACTGAGGCGCCCTTATTGACCTCGATCCACAGCAGAAATCGAGCCGTGATTCGGTAAGAATCCGTATAGCTTTGTTTGACGTTATATTCCGGTAAAGACCATCCACCGAGCTGGTTATCGACTCCGTATTTATATCGAGCATAATCGGCAATACCTTCGGTCAGCCATCCCGGTCCGGGCGTGTTGCCGTATGCCTGCACGACGTGCATCACCTCGTGCGTAACGACATCAATATCATCGGGATTGCTGGCAAACCACTTCGGATTATAAGTTATCCGCCGTCCCGAAGCGATGGCGACTCCTTCAAATGAAGGATCGATAATAAAGTTCACCTGTCGGGACGAATTTTTGTTAAAGCGCTCGACCATCGGAGGATACACCGCGAAAAAAGTTTCTATCATCCTGTTTTTTGTCGTCAAGCTGAAGCTCGAATCTCTGTTGATGAATATCAGTTTATATCCATCGCGAACAAGGGTATCGATTTTTCCTCTGGATGCTCTTGATCTGCCGTCGCGTTGCTGGCAGTAAGCACAGTTGCAGGCAATTGCAGCGAAAAGGCTTGCGATAATTACGAAGCTTAATTTTTTTCTCATGATTTGATCTTATAATAAAGTTAAAAAATTTATAATCTGTATCGTTTCACATTTCCAGCACCCAGGCGAAGACCAGCGGAGCAACTATGGTGGCGTCGGATTCGATGATAAATTTCGGAGTATCGATATCCAACTTACCCCAGGTTATTTTTTCGTTAGGAACTGCGCCAGAATACGATCCGTAGCTTGTGGTCGAATCGGATATTTGACAGAAATAGCTCCAAAAGGGAATATTTTTCATCTCCAAATCCTGATAAAGCATCGGAACCACGCAGATAGGAAAGTCGCCGGCAATACCTCCGGCAATCTGAAAAAAGCCAACTCCCTTGCCGCCCGAATTTTTCACATACCAATCGGCCAAAAAAGCCATGTATTCCACGCCCGATTTTACGGTCGATGGTTTCAGTTCTCCCTTGATACAGTAGGAAGTAAAGATATTGCCCATAGTCGAATCTTCCCAGCCGGGGACCACTATGGGGAGATTTTTTTCGGCAGCGGCAAGCATCCAGCTGTCGGCAGGATTGATTTCGTAGTATTGTTTTAAATCGCCGTCGAGCAGCATTTTATACATATACTGATGCGGGAAAAAGCGTTCTCCGGCAGTTTCGGCGTTTTTCCACTGTTTGAAAATGTGTTTCTGGATGCGCCTGAAAGCCTCCTCTTCGGGGATACAGGTATCGGTAACACGGTTGAAGCCTTTTTCCAGCAGATTCCATTCGTCGCGAGGGCTTAGGTCGCGATAATGAGGCACTCTTTTGTAGCTCTTATGAGCCACAAGATTCATAATATCCTCTTCGAGATTAGCTCCTGTGCATGAGATGATTTGCACCTTGTCGCGGCGAATCATCTCGGCAAGAATTTTACCCATTTCGGCTGTACTCATTGCGCCTCCCATGGTGATCATCATTTTACCGCCCGCGTCGATATGCGCCTCATAAGCTTTTGCCGCATCAACCAGAGCTGCTGCGTTGAAGTGCAGATAGTATTTTTCGATAAATGACGAAATTGCACTGCGATTTTTTTCCATATTTCAATTTATTTAAAGCAACAAAAATAGATATAATTTTTCAAAAGAGATTCAAGATTGCAAGAACCAGGAGTCAGGACGGCTGCGCAGTCAATTAAGAATTAAAAATTAAGAATTAAAAGAGCTACGCAACGGCTGCGCAGTCAATTAAGAATTAAAAATTAAGAATTAAAAGAGCTACGCAGGCTGATTTGATAAAAAGATCTGCGTGCAAAATAACAATCAGGCCAGCCTGCGTAGCTCTCTTAATTCTTAATTCTTAATTCTTAATTGATCTCTCCTATTCACAGCCCTACGACTGTAATTTCTTTTCCATCGAATGTTTCATTTCTGAGGAACAGTTTACTGTCCCATTCCACTGTTTTGCGGCGGTCGAAAATTGCAAGCCAGCCTTTGCTGCATCCGTATAATCCCATGTAGCGGGCGGTCTGTACCAAACCTTTTTCTAAAGTTTTTGTGTCGTAGCGGATTTTTAGTTCGATAGGATATTTTTCGTTTTCATACACCAGACACAAATCCAAGCGACCGGTTCCGGCAGCCATATCGCGGTGAATTTGTCCTCCGCCGTTTACCACTCGTTGCAGAAAAGCCATCATTATCAGATGTGGAGCGGCTTCGAGATAATCGAAACGCTGTTCCCAGATTTCGCTGTTGTTGCGCCAAAACTGCTGGAAATCCAGCATCAGAAAATCCATGTCGATACGTCCGTTTTTTAGATAGCGAGGTATTTCAAAATCGGGAGTTTCTGTAGTAATATATTTTTGATCATCTGCCGACAAGGTTCTTGCAATGACTTCTGCATAAATCGGATTTGCGGGAATGGTGATGTGTTTTTCGTTGCGTATCAGCCCCAGATCGATAACATACTGATAATCGTCCGATAGTACGCTTACTTGTTCTATTCCGCCAATAATCACCGGCTCAATGACTTTGCGCACCCGTTCTTCTTTCAGACGCTCAAGTAGGCTGTCGATGTGCGTGTCGCGGCGCAGAATGATTGTTTGAATTGCTTCTTCAACAAGTTCTTTTGTTACAGGTTTTGAATAGTCGTAGTCCAACATCTCCGTAATTACCTCGCAAGCAATGGCATTGACTAACCAAGGTTGTCCCTGCGTTTGTTCGTAAACCGTATCAATGGCGGCTTCATCAAACTGTTGTCCAGTGTCATCGGTATGTTGTTGATATAAACTACGGATTTCGTCCTTAGTAAAATTTTTCAGCATGTATGTTTTCGTAACAATATTAAACGGGCTTGCGCTACCGAGCGAGGCGCTGTCAGGACGAATTTTAGCTTTGTAGTCGCGGATATTGCGCATACCAACCAGAGCAATGGAATGAACAAAAGGTATGCGACTGCGGCTATTATATCCGTCGCGCAGTTGTCGCAGGAAGGTAATCAGAGTGTCATCGCTCAGGCAATCCGCTTCGTCGAAAAGAATAACCAAGGGCTTGTCCAATATTTTACAGAATAGTGTTAATTCCATATTTAACACATCGGTAAAATTGTCTAAATCAGGGTTTTTGGCAAATTCTGTTGCGTAGGGAAAATTTAGTTTTTTGAGTGTGTTTTTGATTTTCGTAACAATTTCGGGAATGCCTTCGCGCGGATCTGTAATACCCTGTAAACTTTCCAACGAACAATATATTGCATAATATTGTCCGGCGGCATTGAGACGGTCAGTCAAATCATTCAAATAGGTTGTTTTTCCGCTTTGACGCGCTGCATGAATAACAAAATACTGCTCCATGTCAATCAATCTTTCGACGCCTTTGATACGGGTCGAAGGCTCTATCATATAATGCCTTGCCCTATCACAAGGTCCGGCTATATTAAAATATTTCATAACATTTTTCTGTTTAAAATCTGCCACAAAGATACAAAAGATTAAAACAGAATCAGGATTGCAAGAGACAAGACGCTGCGCAATCAATTAAGAATTAAAAATTAAAAATTAAGAGAGTTGCGCAATCTGGCTTGATAAAAAAGATCTCTCAAAAAAAACAATTACTTTTGCCCCTCATTTTACAACCGGATACGATGAATTTAGAATTAAGCGAACAGGAAATCATCCGCCGAAATTCACTGGCGGAACTCGCAAAATTAGGCATAGAGGCTTATCCCGCCGAAGAGTATGCTGTAAACGCAACAAGCGATGAAATCGCAAAAGAATACCGTCCCGAACTTGGCAATTTTGACAAGGTCTGTATTGCCGGACGAATTATGGCAAGACGAATTATGGGCGCCGCCTCGTTCTTTGAATTGCAAGACGAAAAGGGACGAATACAGGTGTATCTCAAACGCGATAATATCTGCCCCGACGAAGACAAAACGATGTACAACGTTGTGTTCAAAAAATTGCTCGATATTGGCGACATCGTGGGGGTGAAAGCTTATGCCTTTATAACCCAGACCGGAGAACTCGCTCTGCATGCCACAGAATTGAAAGTGCTGAGCAAATCGCTGCGAGTACTTCCCATTGTTAAGGAAAAAGACGATCAGGTGTTCGACGCCTTTGCCGACCCCGAACAACGATATCGCCGACGATATGTAGATTTGATAGTAAACCCCAATGTCCGCGAAGTATTCGTCAAACGAGCAAAAATAATCAACACAATGCGCGACTTCTTCAACTCGAAAGGCTATCTCGAAGTTGATACTCCCGTCCTGCAATCCATCCCCGGAGGAGCCTCGGCTCGCCCCTTCATAACGCATCATAACGCACTGAATATCCCGCTGTATCTGCGCATTGCGAATGAATTGTATTTGAAACGTCTTATTGTAGGCGGATTTTCGGGAGTTTATGAATTTTCGCGAAACTTCCGAAACGAGGGAATGGACCGTAGCCATAATCCCGAATTTACCTGCCTCGAAATTTATGTGGCATATAAAGACTATCGTTGGATGATGAACTTCACCGAGCAGCTTTTTGAAACAATAGCAAGGGCAGTGAACGGATCTACAAAAGTAGGCGAAATCGAATTTCGAGGACCGTACACACGGCTGCCAATGCTGGAAGCTATCAAAAAATATGCAGAAATCGACGTCGCGGAAATGGACGAAGAGCAATTGCGAGAAACTTGCCGACAAATCGGCATAGAAACTGACCCGTCGATGGGTAAAGGTAAACTGATTGACGAAATCTTCGGCGCAAAATGCGAAGAACATCTCATCCAACCTACCTTTATAACCGATTATCCGGTAGAACTTTCGCCGCTAACAAAAAAACATAGATCCTGTCCGGGGCTGACCGAAAGATTTGAACTCTTTGTCAATGGAAAAGAAATCTGTAACGCATACTCCGAACTGAACGATCCCGTAGAACAACTTGAGCGTTTCAAAGAACAAGCAAAGCTCAAAGAAAAAGGCGACGACGAAGCTATGTTCGTTGACCTCGACTTTGTGCGCGCCCTCGAATACGGAATGCCGCCAACAAGCGGAATGGGCGTCGGTATCGACCGTCTTACAATGATGCTCACCGGAGCAGCCTCTATTCAGGACGTGCTGCTATTTCCGCAAATGCGTCCGGAGAAAAAAGCCGCCCGCGACGAAATCGAAATTTTTACCGCCGCCGGAATACCCGCCGAATGGGTTCCTGTGATCCAAAAAGCCGGATACCTAACCCTGCAATCGCTGAAAAAAATCAGCGCCGGAAAACTTTTTAACGATATTTGCAGCATAAATAAAAAAGAAAAACTCGGCTTGAAAAATCCAACGCTCGACACTGTCGAACAATGGATTGCTTGAGAGCAGAAAGCAGAAAGCAGAAAGCAGAAAAGCATCTTAATTAAATTTAAAATAGAGCCTGTTTTTTATATTTGGCGAGCCACTGAATTCTTTATAACGGTAGCGTTGCGACTGAGGGCCGAAGTTTTCGGCTTTTCCGAATTTGGTTCCCACCGCAGGGATGGCGTCCATGAATGAGATATTTCCTGACGGGTATTTGGGGAAGGTGTAATTTCTTTCCGGAGCATACTGTTTTTGCACACTTGGGGTAAAGAGGTGCAGGAAGAGGTCTTCGGATGCACTGTAAACTTCAAAAGGAGTAGGACATAGTAATCTCATGCCATAGAAAAGGGAATAGTATCCTTTAAATTCGGGATAGTTCCATACTTCGCCGGTGATGGCGTCGTTGTATTCCTTCTCCCAGATGTTCAGAGTAACGCCTTTCAAGCGGTTTTTATACACTCGGTAGGGGCCGTTGGCGAAAAGCCTGGCTCCTTCTATTTCTTTTTCAGGGAAGTCGAAAGTTATTCCGGCCATTTCAATATTGTCTAAAGGACGGTATTCGTAGTCTAACTGCAGGACGCCGTTTTTCTGCATGGTCCAGGTGAAGCGGCAGGCTTCACGCCTTTCTTTCCGGAAGTTGTAGATCGCTGTTACGGCAGGCGCTTCTCCTTCGGATGTAGAGGAGGCTACCTTTCCACATTCTACATTCCGGTCTGTAACGAATACCGGGCCGTTTGTCAGGGGAATAATGCCTTGTTTGTTCGTTACTTTTTCCAACATTCCTGTTGTTTTATTGATCTTTGCCGTAACACCGGCAGCAGATAAAATATAACAAGAAGAATCTTCCCGTATGTTTACCGTTGCTGTTTTTTTCTGATTTTGTTTGATGATTCTCTCTGCAAAAAAAGCAGGCTCATTCAGCTCGTAACTCCATGTAAAGAGTTCGTATCCATTGTGGTCGTATGCTGTCAGGTACAGCACGTCAAACTGTTTCCATCCGGCAGGCAATATCAGACGGAGAGTTCCTTTGCCACCCGGTTCTATATCCGGCGCGTCGATGTTTCCTTTTATTTCTTCTTTATCCCCGTTTGGAAAATTGAAACGGGAGAGCGACCAGCTGAAGCGGCAACGGTTTGTATTGGTGAAGTCGTACCGGTTTTCGATATTGAATGTGCCATTCCACTGCGGGGTAATATATTTTTTTTCAAGGAATATGGGCGACCATATTTCTTTGATGGCATAGAAACTTCCTTCCTTTTCACGGTAAGGCCCCAAGATGCCGTCTGCACCATGGTCTTTATCGGTATCTAATATGCCGCCCTGATCGGTACGTACAACGCCCTGATCTGCAAAATCCCACAGGAATAATCCGGCAGAAAGGGGATTTGAACGCATCAGGTTCCAAAAATCATCCAGGCCGGCTCCGTGTCCACCGTCGTAAAGTCCGTGTATGAGTTCGGTAGGCATAAAAATATCCCGTCCGTTGAACATGTTTTTGATACCGGAGTTATATGTGATGTAATGTACGGTATTAATCTTGCCATGCAATCCGAAAGGATGTATTACGGGACGTTTTTGAGTATCTATTTGGTGGAAAAGCGAGTCGAGGTCGTAATTGAATCCCCCTTCATTTCCGTTTGCCCAGAAAATGATACTGGGGTGATTGAGGTCTCTTTTTAGCATTTCGTTCACCAGGATGGTTCCTGTCTGTGTGTCGTAAGGTGGCCATTGCCAGGCGCATAGTTCGTTTATCACGTATAGCCCTACGGAGTCGCAAAGTTCCAGAAAGCATTTATCCGGCGGATAGTGCGACATACGTACAGCGTTCATATTCATTTCTTTGATAAGCATAACATCCTGCAAATTCTGTTCGGTACTCATTGCGCGTCCGGTAGCAGGCCAGAAGCTGTGGCGGTTGACGCCTTTGAACATGATTTTTTTATTATTGAGATATATGCCGTCTCTTTCGCGCACTTCGATGGTACGGAAACCAAAACGTTCAGTGATAGTGTGTAGCACATTTCCGTTCCGGCTTACGGTTATAACTGCATTGTAGAGGCTGGGAGTTTCGACATTCCATGGTTTTATGCCTGATATGACAGATGTTACGGTAAGTTTTTTCGTTTCGGGATGCGATTCCGACAGGAAGCCGGCTACTTTATTTCCGGTTTTTATTTCAAAGATTTCAACATTTACTTTGACATTCGCGACGGGTTCATTCATAACCAATTCGATATGAATTTTCCCATCATGTCCGGCGTCAATACCGGAATATTCGATGAATGTTTTGGGAACAGCTTCCAGGTACACAGGGCGGAATATTCCTCCGAATACCCAGAAGTCGGCATCACGTTCAGCGCTGTTTACGCTGGCATTAGCCGACATTTTGCTGACTTCTACTTCGAGCCGGTTCTCTTTTTTGTCTGTTACCAGATCGGTGATTTCGCGTTTGAAGCAGTAGAACGCTCCCTGATGGACATTACCCGCCTGTTTGCCGTTTACCTTTACTTTGGTATCGGTCATGGAACCCTCGAAGACGATAAAGATACGTTTGTTTTTCCACTTTTCGGGAAGGATAAAGTTTGTACGATAAATGCCTATTTCGGCGTGTTTATTTTTGTCATGTCCGTAATTGTATTCGCCGAATCCTTCTAATTCCCAGCAGGATGGTACCCGTATGCGGGATTCTGTTCCACTGTTTCTTCCCGCTGTACAATAAAAGTCCCACATTACGTTGTCGTCGGGACTGTTACCCGACAGCATCATTTTTTCTGTTTCCTGTGCGCCGGCATTGGATAAAGTGATAGCTTTTGTTTCCTGTGCCGAGGCGATACCACCAACCAGACTCAGTAACAGAAGAAAAATACTGTTTTTTTTCATATTCATTTTTGATATTTAATTGACAAAGGTATGTAAAAGTAAGGATTCAGGATTGCAAGAGCCAAGATGATACGCAATCAATTAAGAATTAAAAATTAAGAAAGCTACGCCGGCTGGCCTGATTGTTGTTTTGCACGCAGATCTTTTTTATCAAATCAAACTGCGTAGCTCTCTTAATTTTTAATTTTTAATTCTTAATTGAGTCCTGGCTCTTGCTATCCTGATTCTGTTTTAATATTTCTATCTTTGTGGCAAATTTTAAACAGAAAAATGTTATGAAATATTTTAACACAGCCGGACCCTGCAACAGGGTAGAGCATTATATGATAGAGCCTTCGACCCGTATCAAAGGCGTCGAACAGTTGATTGACATGAAGCAGTATTTTGTTATTCATGCAGCGCGTCAAAGCGGAAAAACGACCTATTTGAATGATTTGACTGACCGCCTCAACGCAAGCGGACAATATTATGCTCTATATTGTTCGCTGGAAAACCTGCAGGGAGTTGACGATATGTACAAAGG
>JAITGD010000186.1 GCA_031280885.1 Prevotellaceae bacterium
AAATTCGGTTTTGAGTATCATTTTTTGGATAAGGATGCTGACGAGCTTGTTTCACAATATTTTATCCCTAATATACAGGAAGTCATGCGGAAAGGAACAATAATGTGTACGCTTAATCACATTTTATTTTACAAATCCATGGTGGAAAATGGCGACAAAATTGCACTTATATTGGAGGATGATCCTTTCTTTGACAGGCATTTCGTCGATAAACTTGGGGCAATTGTGAAAGAAGCGAAAACTTTGCCAAAAGGTTTTTTTATTTCGCTGGAAAATTCTACTTTGGAATTTCCTTCTTGCAGAATTGTCAAAAAAGAAAAATATTTGTATGAAGCCGACCACGGAAGATGCGCAGGCGCTTATCTTTTAGATCAATCCGCCGCAAAAAATATTTTGGAACGTCTGCAAACAAAAAAATGCGAAACCGTAATAGACCATTGGCATAATATTCTGATTCAGGAAGATGTCTTTAAAATGTACTGGGCGCATCCGACTATAGTAGAACAGGGTTCGCTCAACGGAAAAATGAGTTCTGTCAATTCAACAAGGGCGCAAAGTTTGATTCGACGCTTGGAATGGCTGAGTCAAAAATATTATAAAACATTTATATTGAGGTACTTAAAATAATGGGAGCCAGGATTTCAAGAACCAAGAGTCAGGACGTTTGGAATCAGGAACCAAGATCTTACTGTATTTTGCGAGTGTAGCGGCAATAATGTATTTCCGTTTTTTCGTCGAGATCGGTGATTTTCAGAGCTAAAACTATGGATGTCCGTCCGAATTGCAAATCGTTCAGTCGCAGTGTTGCGCCTGTGCGTAGCATGTTGTTTCTGCTGACATTGCCGTGCGCTTTGTGTCTAAACTCCATATACAGAGTGTCATTCCTTGTTTGCATGTCGGAATATATCACAAAGGAATGATTTCTTAAGGTGTATTCGTCGAATGCAGCGACCATCATGTCAAAAGTTAGAAAATCCTGCGCTATCCAAAGTTTGTTGAGTGCGATTCCGTCGTTGCCAATTGTGTCTGTTCCTTCGACTTGCAGCGTACATTCGTGGAGTTTGCTTATGTCGTACAGGTTCACTTCGATGGTTTCAGCTTTCTGCGGTTTTCGCTCGGCGGTGAAGAGCATCCATGCTCTGTCTCCGCTACTTACGAAGGCGTATATGGATTGTGCCGGCACAAGCAAATTTTCGTTATCGTCTCGCATACACAGCTTTCCGTTGTTTTCCTCGATTATTCCGAATGCTTCGTATTCACTGACAGAGTTTTCCTCCCAGCACGAGACGAGGCTACCGAGACAGAAGGCTAAAATCAATGAACTGCTAAATATTTTATTCATAACGAATCAAAATAAAATTTATTTTATCGATAAGTAAGATGAAAAATTATGCGATTTCGTTGCATGTCGATATAAATTTTCTTCGTGTTTACGAGTTAATTATCTGCGTCTGTGCGATTTGGGCGGTTTTGCGGCCATTGCAGTTTTCATCATCTTTCTCGATTCCTCGAATTGTTTGATAAGTTTATTTATCTCGGTGATATTCATTCCACTACCTTCGGCGATGCGTTTGCGCCGGCTACTGTTTATCACATGTGGATTTTCGCGTTCGTGGGGAGTCATCGACAGAATCATAGCTTCGATACTTTTGAACGCATTATCATCAAATTCAATATTTTTCAACATTTTACCAGCTCCCGGAATCATGCCCATCAAGTCTTTGATATTTCCCATTTTTTTGACTTGCTGGATTTGTTTGTAGAAATCGTTGAAATTAAATTGATCTTTTGCAAGTTTCTTTTGTAGTTTACGAGCTTCCTCTGCGTCAAGCTGTTCCTGCGCTTTTTCGACCAGCGACACGATGTCGCCCATACCAAGTATGCGGCTGGCCATTCTTTCGGGATGAAAAATGTCCAAAGCATCCATCTTTTCGCCTGAACTCATGAACTTTATGGGCTTTTTCACTACCGAGCGTATCGATAGAGCCGCTCCGCCGCGGGTGTCGCCGTCGAGTTTTGTGAGTACCACTCCGTCGAAATTCAGCCGGTCGTTAAATTCTTTGGCTGTATTCACGGCATCCTGACCGGTCATGGAATCGACCACAAACAGTGTTTCTTGCGGATTTACACCGGCTTTGATGGCCGCTATTTCGTTCATCATTTCTTCGTCGATGGCTAAACGTCCGGCAGTATCCACTATTACTACGTTGAAACCTCGCGCTTTAGCAAAAGCAATTCCGTTTTTGGCTATCTGCACAGGATTGCGGTTTTCTTCTTCGGTGTAAACAGGTACGCGGATTTGCTCGCCGAGAATTTTCAGCTGCTCGATGGCGGCAGGACGATAGACGTCGCAGGCAATCAGCACCGGCTGACGGTTCTTTTTTGTTTTCAGATAGTTAGCTAACTTGCCCGAGAAGGTGGTTTTTCCCGAACCCTGCAAACCGGCGATAAGCATTACGGCAGGCTCGCCCTTGAGATTGACATCTTCGGCCTTTCCGCCCATGAGGTTAACAAGCTCGTCGTGAACGATTTTTACCATCATTTCTCCCGGACGTACCGCCGTGAGAACGTGCGAACCTAAGGCTTTGGCTTTTACGTCGTCGGTAAAATCTCTGGCAACCTTGAAACTAACGTCAGCGTCGAGCAGAGCGCGGCGCACGTCTTTAAGCGTTTCGGCCACATTGAGTTCGGTGATTTTACCTTCGCCTTTTAGCAATTTGAATGAACGCTCAAGACGTTCGGATAAATTTTCAAACATATTTTTTATTTTTTTGACTTAATTTGACTTTTGGACTTTTGGACTTTTGGACTTTTTGTGTCCGCTATTAATATTAATTCTTTACTCATCATATATACCGTTCTAAATGTCCAAATGTCCAAATGTCCAAATGTCCAAAAGTCCAAAAGTCCAAAAGTCCAAAAGTCCAAAATATTATACACATTTTTTTACACCTCTCCAAAAACAAGTCATACCGAGAGTTAGCGAGTGTATATTTCCGCTCAGACCTTCGTATTTTCGGGCGAACTGTGCCGCGGCATACGAGTATCTCAGGCGGAATCCCGTATATCCGGTTTCTACCTTGCTTGATCTTAGTTTTCTTGCTCGCGGAAGTTTGAAATCCACACACAAACCAAAATTGTATGAAAAAGATGAAATCTTCAATTCTTTGAGCGCTTCGTCCTCATCTCTATCTGCGCGAGTTACATCGAAAGTTATCGGCGAAATCCCAACGAAGGGGATGATTTTAAACAGATTTCCATCGTAAATTCTGTATCCCAAAGCCAAATCGGTAGTAAAAAAGTCTGTCCGTTTACCTTTTGGCCACTGTCCGCCGGAGTATGTCATGTCTGTTTTTGTTCTGTTGAAGCCAAAATTCAGACGCAGTAAGGCTTCCAGACGGGCGTATTCCAGATCGACGTCCATGTAAAACAATCCTGAATTGGAGTAACGAGCGGCAAGTTCTTCGGTGGGAATCATATATCCGCCTCCCGCTCCTATTGCCAGCCCCCATTTTCCCTCCTGATATTCATTGCGGATGTGTGTTCCGACAAATCGTGCGTATCGAGAATCGGGATACGATTCAAGAAAACTGTTAGCCTGCATGTTGATATTTTCTCTGTCGATTTCCATCGCGTATGTATCTGAACAAATGTCCATAAGCAGCAATCGCAGAAAGGATTTGTACTCTTCGGATAAAAAAGCGGCGGAAATAAGATTGTCTATGCTGTCGTATTTTGCTCTCGTTTTTTCCTGTAATTTGTATTCCATCAAATCGGCCAACGGATATATTTTGAATCTGTTGTCCGGCGGTCTTGCCTGAAACGGCTCCTGTTTAATCGACAGAGTTCTTGCCTGCAAAATGCTGTCGAGCATGGCGGCATATCCCAAAATTGGGGGATAGTCGGCTGCCCAGAAATCGATAAAAATCTTTTCTACAGGTTTCAGTCCGACGTAATCCTCGTCTTCGAGTTCGTTTTCGACATAGTGCTTGACGGATATTACGGATACCATATCGTTTTCCATAAACTTGTCCAAAATCAGGCGTCTCGCCTTCGAAATCAAATCGGATTTCGATTCGGGATAGTTCATTATAACTTTCAGTAAACTATCGTTTTGCCCTCCCGCAGACAAGAACAGAAACATGGGAACGATTATGACAAATCTGTTCATTAAATACATCATTTTTACGGCGCAAAGTTATTGTTTTTTTTGGACTTTTGGATTTTTAGACTTTGTACCATCTATAAGGATTTCGGGCCAAATCATTAAAACTTGTGATTTTTGCAAGTTTTAATAATTCTTCGTACTTTTGCCGCCGTAATTTTAATCAATTGCAGTGATGAATAATTTGATACAACGACAGGATTATTTGGATAAACTGCTGGCATACAAAAATAAAGGTATGATAAAAGTGGTTACGGGACTGAGGCGGTCGGGCAAATCAACTTTGCTCAAACTATTCAGAAACCGGCTGTTGGAAATAGACGTTTTGCAGGAACAAATCCTGTTTTATGACTTTGAACTGCCCGAAGCCTATCTTGGCAAAACTTGGGATTCGCTTTATTTTGAGATAAAAGCAAAATTTGTGAAGGACAAAATCAACTATATTT
>JAITGD010000073.1 GCA_031280885.1 Prevotellaceae bacterium
GGACGCGATAAAAACGTGTCGGTACAACGCGAAAAATCAAAAGAATACAGTTCCAAAAAGTTCTTAGGCTCAAAAACCGAAACCTCGCGCGAATGGAAAATCACCGTCAGAAACAATAAACGTCAGCCGATTGCAATTTCGCTGTACGACCAGATTCCCGTTTCGACAATGCAGGAAATTGAAGTAACAGCCGAAAATATTTCAAACGGCGCTCTCAACAATAATACGGGCGAAGTAAAATGGAAACTCACAATCCAAGCTTTACAAAAGAACGAACTCAATCTTAGATATAAAATCAAATATCCAAAAGACAAGAATCTCACTGTAGAATAGTCTATTGATACAATTTGACAAAATATCTACGCTCGAAAATTGATCGACAAATATAAAAATCAAAACCAAGATTTAAAAAGTCTCGACTTTCTCGCAATAAGGGCCGATGACGATTCTAAATCCTGGTTTTGATTTTGATTATATCTTACTCAATGCCTGTTCTATATCGGATTTGATGTCGTCGATATGCTCAATCCCAACAGAAATGCGGATCAGGCCGGGTTCAACTCCGGTAGCCTTCTGATCGGCAGGCGAAAGCTGCTCGTGAGTGGTGGCCGCCGGATGAATTATCAGCGATTTGGCGTCGCCAACATTAGCAAGATGACTCAATAACTTGACATTGTCAATCAAAGTATTGGCATTATCATGATTGCCTTTGAGCTTGAATGTCAAAACTGCGCCGGCGCCCTTCGGTAAGTAGCGCTTAGCAAGATCATAATACTTACTGCTTTTCAGACCGGGATAATTCACGTACTCGACCTTTGGATGAGATTCCAACCACTCGGCAAGCGCTTGTGTATTTGCAATATGCCTTTCCATACGGAGTGAAAGCGTTTCCAATCCCTGAACTAACAGAAACGAATTGAAGGGACTCGGAGTATTTCCCCAATCGCGAAGTCCTTCGACACGAGCGCGGATATTAAAAGCAATGTTCCCGAATGGACCACCCTCGCCAAAGACGTCCCAGAAAACAAGACCATGATAACTATCCGAAGGCTCGGTAAATGCAGGGAATTTTCCATTACCCCAATTGAATTTGCCGCTGTCGATTATCACGCCACCGAGTGATGTACCGTGTCCGCCAATCCATTTTGTGGCAGACTCAACAACAATTGCCGCGCCATGCTCAATCGGACGGAAAAGATAACCGGCCGCTCCGAAGGTATTGTCCACAATAAGTGGCAAATCGTGGCTTTTTGCGACGGCGGCAATTGAATCGAAATCAGGAATATTTAATTCAGGGTTGCCGATGGTTTCCAAATAGATAGCCTTGGTTTTGGAGTCGATGAGTTTCTCGAAATCTTCCGGATTATCGGTTAGAGTAAAGCGAGCTTCGATTCCAAGACGCTTGAATTGCGATTTAAATTGATTGTAAGTCCCGCCATATAAATGCGAAGTGGTAACAAAATTATCGCCAACCTGCAAAATATTATTCAGCGCAATAAATTGAGCCGACTGACCCGATGATGTACCTAAACCCGTTACTCCGCCTTCGAGAGCGGCTACTCTTTTTTCAAAAACGTCGGTTGTAGGATTCTGCAAACGGGTGTAAATATTCCCGAACTTGCGCAATCCAAATAGATCGGCGCCATCTTTTGCATCATCAAAGACATACGACGAGGTCTGATAGATTGGCAAAGCCCGCGCGTGCGTTGTTTTTTCGACCTCCTGGCCTGCATGAACCTGAAGGGTTTCAAATTTTAATGTACTCATAATTTAAAATTATTAAATTTTCTGCAAAGGTACTGCGGAAATGACCCTCTCCGCAATACCACGTTTGTGTTATTTTTTAAAAAGCAGACCTTACTTCTTCTCCGTGCTAAAAGAATACGGAACATCCTCGCTTTTAGCGCCGCGCGAGATATTTTTCTTATCTCCCATCTTGAAATCTATCACAGAGCCGGAACGAAGATCGGAATGTTTCAGATAATTTTTTCCGTGCGATTTTCCATTGACAGTAACATCTTGAACATAAATCTTATCCGAGTCGTTATTAGCAGCGTTTATGATGGTTTGTTTGCCGTCGTCGAAAGTCAAAGTAACCTTTTTGAATAGCGGAGAACCAATAACATACTCGTCAGTGCCGGGGCATACGGGATAAAATCCCAAAGCCGAGAAAACATACCAGGCCGAAGTTTGACCATTGTCCTCGTCGCCACAATAACCGTCGGCGCCCGAATGATATAGCTTATCCATCACCGAGCGAGCGTGATACTGCGTCTTCCAAGGCTCGCCGGCGTAGTTATATAAATAAACCATGTGCTGAATAGGCTGATTTCCATGAGCATATTGCCCCATGTTCATTATCTGCATCTCGCGGATTTCGTGAATAGTTCCGCCATAGTATGAATCATCGAAAATGGGCGGCATCGAAAAGACAGAATCGAGCATACGGACGAAAAATTTCTTACCTCCCATCAAATCAATAAGTCCTTGAATATCATGAAAAACCGACCAAGTGTAATGCCAGCTGTTTCCTTCTGTGAAAGCGTCGCCCCATTTGAAGGGATTGAATGGCGATTGGAAGGAACCGTCCTTATTTTTCCCGCGCATCAGTTTAGTTTCGCCGTCGAAGACATTCCGATAATTCTGCGAGCGTTGGGCATAGAGGTCAATCTCGCTCTGAGGGCGATTCAGCTCTTTTGCAAGGCGATAAATCGTCCAATCATCATAAGCATACTCTAAAGTACGGGCGGCGCTCTCCTTAATTTTGACGTCGTAGGGAACATAACCCAGCTCGTTGTAATAATTGAAGCCGGCGCGTCCGGTAGAACGCACGCGAGGATGAACCGAAACTGTGCCATTTACAACTGCTTTGTAAAGCTCGTCGATATTATACCCGCGACATCCTTTCAGATATGCGTCGGCCACCACCGAAGCCGAATTATTACCAACCATACAGTCGCGATGACCCGGACTTGCCCACTCTGGCAGGAATCCACTCTCGAGCCAGGTGTTCACTAAGCCGGCTTGCATTTTTTCATTCATGTCCTTGTACATCAGATTCAAGAAAGGAAATAAACAGCGGAAGGTGTCCCAGAATCCGGTGTCGGTAAAGAGGTATCCTGCAAGAATTTTTCCATTATACGGGCTGTAATGCACTACTTTTCCATCCTTATCGATTTCAAAAAACGAGCGAGGGAAAAGCACTGAACGATAAAGACATGAATAGAACGTCCGAGTTTGTTCCACAGTCCCTCCTTCCACTTTTAATTTGCCGAGAACCTCGTTCCAACGCTTGCGTGCTTTTGATTTTACAGCTTCAAAATCATCAGAAGCTAACTCTTTGAGGTTCTGTTCGGCCTGCTCGATGCTTATAAACGACGAAGCCACGCGCACATGTACCTTTTCGCCCTTTTTTGTTCTGAAACCAACCACTGCGCCAACATGTTCCGAGCGCTGTTCGTCTTTTTCGATGCTCAAAGCGCCGTCGGAGAAAATCGCCTTGTAATCAAAGGCTTTATCAAAAACTATTACAAAATAATTTTTGAAATTATCAGGCACACCGCCGCTGTTTTTGGTTGAATAACCGGTGATTTTCTTTCTCGTAGCATCAATTTTGATGTACGAACCTCGGTCGAAGGCGTCAATTACCACGTATGAGAGTTCGCGTTCAGGGAAAGTGAAACGGAAGATAGCCGATCGCTCTGTTGGCGAAATCTCTGTCGAAACATCGTGATCGGCCAGATATACACTGTAATAGTATGGCTTCGCAATTTCGGCCTTGTGCGAGAACCAACTTGCACGTTTGTCCTCGTTGAACTCCGGCCCAGAAGTAACAGGCATCAACGAGAACTGTCCGTAGTCGTTTATCCAGGGGCTGGGCTGATGCGTTTGTTTAAAACCTCTGATTTTCTCAGCATCATAAGTGTAAGCCCAGCCATCGCCCATCTTTCCCGTTTGTGGCGACCAGAAATTCATCCCCCAGGGCAAAGCCACCGCCGGATATGTATTCCCGTTTGATAATGAGTGCTTCGACTGCGTCCCCATTAAAGTGTTTACGTACTCGACAGGCTCTAAATTCTTGTCAAAAGTTTGTGCCGTCGAAGTGATACAAATCATTGTACCTAAGCAAAATGTAATAATAGTTTTCATAATCTACTTTTACGATTAAAATTCATTAATAGTTTTGTAAAAACGTACAAAGATAGATGTTTTTTTAATTATGAATTATGAATTATGAATTATGAATTGCCTGCTTTGAATTATGAATTATGAATTATGAATTATGAATTGCCTGCCGGAAGTTGGATTGATTGTTTTGAGATTGTCGGGGCGTTGCGCGCACCGCCCCTACGAGAAAATGATTGCCATCGCAGAGACGAAATTCATTGTGTTTCTATAAAAAAAGGCCGTTAATGACATTATTGATCTTGTTAATGACATTCTGATTGCCATCGCAGAGACGAAATTCATTGTGTTTCTATAAAAAAAGGTCATTAACGACCTTAATGATCTTGTTAATGAACTTCTGATTGCCGTCGTAGAGACGCAGTGAATCGAATTTTCATAAAACAATGTCATTAATGACCTTAATGACCTTGTTAATGATGTTCTAAGGTTTATCGACGAACTTCTGAGGTTCATCGATGAGCTTCTGAGCTTCATCTATGAACTTCTGAGGTAGAACGATGAACTTCTGAGCTTCATCGATGAGCTTCCGAAGTAGAACGACGAGCTTCTGAGCTTCATCGATGAACTTCCGAAGTAGAACGACGAGCTTCTGAGGTACAAAGTCGAGGCTCGGAGTGTAAATTTCAAGGCTCGGAGAATCAAACACGAGGCTCAGAGAATCAAACGCGAGGCTCGGAGCGACAATCGCGAGGCTTTGAGAATCGATGTCGATACTTTGAGAATAAAAATCCCCGCTCGCGGAGTCAATCATAATACTCGGAGCGGGGAGTTTGTCTGTTTTTGAGAGACAATCGAGATAATTTGACATCTACATTGCTTTTTTGTTTCTTAATCTGGGAAAACGACTGCGTAAATCTTCGTAAATTTCCTTGGCGCCGGAGATATCTTTCTCGGCGGCGGATTTTGCAGAGATGTAAAGCGTGAGTCCACTCTTGTAAGCGTCGCTTCCGGCGTCCATCATGGTGTCGTCGAGGTTGTCGGAGAGTTGTTTTGCCGAGATTCGGAGTACTCGAAGGTTGCGGGCGTTGTCTAAAGCGGCGTCGAAGCGGTTAAGATCGAGATAAGGCGGACATAATTGGGGATAATGATGTGCATAATCGTTGCCTTTCTCTACAAAACTAAGGCTCTTATTTCCCATTTTTAGCATCTTGCGTCTCTCGCTTGGGGTTAAGGCTTTCAAATACGGAGAAAGCAAATTCGTAATCGCATCAAAGTGATTCTGAGCTTCTTCAATGACTTCCGCAGGGATAAGTATTGTAAATAATTCATTCATATCAATGAAAATTTAATCGATTAAACATATAAAATATCTGCGCAAAGATAAACAATAATTATAAATTATGAATTATGAATTATGAATTGCCTGCCGGAGGTTGGATTGATTGTTTTGTTTATAAAATTAGGTTTAAATTAGGTTGATGGTATGAAAAATAGATTACAAATACAATCACAAAATAATTAATCTATCATCAGTCAGGCAATTCATAACTCATAATTCATAATTCATAATTCATAATTCATAATTTATTTTGTATTTTTGCACTTTGGTTTTATCAAAAGATTAAAGGTAGATACAATGAGTAAAACACTGAAGTCCAAGAACTCGGACGGTGGTCTTTCGGGTCTGGCAAAGGATACTACTATATATGGCGTCAGTTCAATTTTGGCGAGGGCGCTCAATTTTTTGCTGCTTCCCGTATATACGCGCAAGTTGGATGCGGGTGATTTTGGTATTTATTCCGAACTTTTTTCGATAATCGCTGTTCTGCAAGTCATTCTTGCCTTCGGAATGGAGACAGGCTTTTTTCGTTTTGCCTCTCGCGAGGATCGCGATCCCGATAAGGTCTTTTCTACCGTGTCGTGCTTCTTGTTGCTTTCCTCGCTGGCTTTTTTTATTGCCACTGTCGTCTTTTCGGGAATGATTGCCGAGGCTTGTGGATACTATTCATCAGCAGTGATTTACGCCGGCGTAATTCTGGCTGCCGACGCTTATACTTCGGTTTTCTTTGCCCGCCTTCGATACGAGCGTAAAGCCAAAATGTTTGCCGTTTTGCGGACTGTGAAAATCTTTGGCGAGATTGGTTTTAATCTTCTCTTTATCTTTCTGTTGCCTCTTTGGTTCGAGAGAAATCCGCAGTCGATTCTTTTGCGTTTTTTCACACCTCAGGTTTCGTATCTTTATATTATAGCCGCCGTTGCTTGCAGTTGCATACTCTCTGTGCTGATGTTTTTACCCACGATTCTGCGTACGCGCCTGCGCATCCACGCAGGATATCTCGCTCAACTATTCTTTTACTCCTTTCCCTTGATGCTGGCCGGCTTGCAAGGGATTCTGGGCGAGATGACCGACCGTTTACTTTTCCGTTTTCTCGCTCCGGAAACCGCCATGAGTTGGAGCGAACAGCTTGGCCTGTTTAGTGCAAATGCGCGCTTAGCTGTAATCATGTCGCTCTTTGTTCAGATGTTCCGTTACGCCGCCGAGCCATTCTTTTTCAGTTCTTCGAGCAAGGGCGACGTCAAAGCAATGTATGCCGACGCGATGAAATACTTCACTTGCTTCTGTGTGATTGTCTTTCTCTTTATTAGTTTTTATTCCGACCTCTTTCAGTATCTCCTTGGCCGCGATTTTCGCGAAGGAATTTCCATTTTGCCAATCATGTTGATGGCATATTTACTGTCGGGCGTCAATCAGAATCTCTCGATGTGGTATAAACTTGCCTCGCAAACGAGTATGGCGCTTGTGATTACCCTTGCAGGCCTTGCGACCACTGTTATTATTAACCTCGTTTTCATGCCGCGCTACGGTTACATGGCTGCGGCATGGGGTCATCCGGCAAGTTATCTTGTGATGATAATTCTTAGCTGGAATCTCTCAAAAAGCAGATACAAAATACCTTATCGATGGGCTTCGATTGTTACATATATACTCGCAGGCGTGGTTTTATTTTTCATTGGCGAGATTATCGAAACGCCGATTCTATCACTGAATATCATCATCAAAACATTTATACTGATACTTTTCCTGATTTTTGTCGTCCGTCGCGAAAAAATAAATGTTCGCGGAATTTCAGAACGGATTTTCTCTTATATAAGACGATAAAAGGCGTCAGAATTACACAAAACTATGTCGGAAAAACTTATTCTTGTAATTACGAATCATTCGGTTTTTGGTTGGATAATGAGTTTATATTCAGCAAAAATCATTCCCGAAAGAAATCTTGTGCTTTATGGCGCTCCAGATGTTAATGGCGACTTTCCGGAGGGCTGGAATTTGATTATAGTCGAAGCTGCCAAACTTACGGAAAAGGCTTTGCTGAAACTTTTTTCAAAAGATAAGGATAAAGAAGATATTCCGCAGAATATTATGGAGATATACGTCCGTCCGTATATCGAAAAAGTCTGTGTTCGTCTGGTAGAGCTTGCCGAAAGCGCGGGCGTCAATATATATTTTCGCGGAGGAGTATCGCAGAATATCTCTCAGCGTAATCGAGTGGAAATCATCAAGAAATCGAGCCTCTGTGTTTTTAATTTTATTAAGGATGGCGAGAGTTTAAGATATTTTATCAGCCTGTCGAATGGCGATGAAGAGCTTTGTTTACAGCAGAAACCGGCTGCAATTCTTTCGACCAAGCCTTGCGTAGTGATGCTTGGCGGTAAAATTCATAGAATCGAGGATATTAGCGCCAAAAAGCTATTACCTTTCTTCTCAAAGACTTATATAGAAGTTCCGCAGCAGTCGGAATACAGCTATCTTGAGAAATTTGTATTGAAAACCATCCCTCGTTACCGCGTGCGCGTCGAAGGAATCGAGATGAAAGAGCTTGAAGTTGAGAAGCGTGCAAGATTAGTTCTGGAAGAGGACTTTTATTCTCGTCTTGTGCTTTCTCTTTTTTTCGATTATGGTAATCGGAGCTTCAAACCTTCGAGAAATCAAGCGGAAAAGAAGATTGCGAGCCTCGAAACTGTAAACGAAGAAACAAGAATTTGTTTTTTTGAACGCGATTTCGAGTGGGAAAATCTCTGCATCGAGCGTTTGACGGAGCTTGGCCTGAAGCGTGAACATGAATCGCTGTTTCGTCCTGAGAATCGCCGTAATAGTGGTGAAAAATACGGACTTATCGACTTCATCAGTCAGCATAAAAGCGAGCTAAGCGAGTTTTTGATTGAGCGAAACGCGGGTAAGGAATATTATCTTGGAAAATTTGAAATTCGCTCTCGCACAAGCGAAAAGATAGATTGGTTTGATGTTGAAATCGATGTGATTTTCGATAATTTTAAGCTGGCTTTTTCTCGCTTTAGCCGGCATATTCTCGATGGAAATTATGAGTATCCCCTACCCGACGGGCGTATTTTTGTGCTTCCCGATGAATGGTTTACCGATTACAGGGCTTTGTTTCTTCATGGCGAGAGTTCGGAAGAGAGCATCAAGATAAAAAAAATTCATTTTGGAGTTCTTGGCGAGGCCTTTGCGGAATCGAGTTTTATGGAACGCTTTCGACAAAAGCCTTTTGAGCATCGGATTGCCTTGCCTAAGAATTTAAGGGCTGTTCTTCGCACCTATCAGGAGCTTGGTTTCCAATGGTTGGTGCATCTCCGCGAGTTGAATTTCGGAGCCTGCCTTGCCGACGACATGGGTTTGGGTAAAACTATCCAAACCATTGCTTTGTTGGAGTATGTTCATTCTGCGGATGCCGATTCTGACGATAGTAGTTCTGGCGTCGAACTTCAATTATCGCTTTTCGACTCTTTGAAGGCAAAAACGCCTGTTTCGATGATAGTTGCTCCGGCTTCGCTTCTGTATAATTGGAAAAATGAATTGCATCGCTTCGCTCCGAATTTGCGTATTTGTGTTTATGGTGGCAATAGGCGGTTAAAATCAAAGGCTGTCGGTAGAACTTTCGAGCATTATGATGTGATTATCATCTCTTACGGGCTTTTGCGCAGCGACGTCGAGTTTTTGAATAGTTATACTTATTCTTGCCTTGTACTCGATGAAAGTCAGTATATTAAGAATCCCGATTCGGTAATTTATCGTTCTGTAATTAGTCTTCGCGCCAATCAAAGGATTGCGCTTACCGGCACTCCGATAGAAAATTCCTTATCGGATCTTTGGGCGCAGCTCAATTTTATAAATCCCGGTTTACTTGGAGAACTCGGTTCATTCAAAAAGAACTATATCGACAGGTCTAATTCTGTGATAGATGAGTCGCGCAGAAATGAACTTTTGAAGTTGATAGCTCCATTCATCCTTCGCCGTACCAAAGAGGAGGTTGCGCCAGAGCTGCCTCCTTTATTACAGGAGATTATCTATTGTGATATGTCGGAAGAGCAGGAGAAATTATATTCGGGCGAGAAAAATCGTATTCGTTTGCAGATAGAAAATCGCGGCGAGGAGTTTTTTAGACATGATTTCACGGCTTTGCAAAGTCTTCTTCATTTGAGGCTTTTAGCTAATCATCCGATTTTGGCCGACAGCGAGTATTCTGGCGATTCGGGTAAGTTCGAGCAGATACTTACTTGTTTTGAGAATGTTGTGGCCGGCGGTCATAAGGTTTTGATTTTTTCTTCTTTTGTTAGGTCTTTGAAATTTTTGGCTGGCGTTTTCGACGAACGCGGCGTGCGATATGCCATGCTCACCGGCAGCACAAGAGATAGAGAGGGCGAGGTTAAAAAGTTTATCTACAGCGAGGTAAATTGTTTTCTTATTTCATTAAAAGCTGGCGGCGTCGGCCTAAATCTTGTAGAGGCCGATTATGTTTTTATCATCGATCCGTGGTGGAATCCGGCTGCCGAGATGCAGGCGCTGAGCCGCGCCCATCGGATTGGCCAAAATAAGAATGTGATTGTATATCGCTTTATTTCAAACGATACAGTCGAGGAAAAAATTATTGTTCTCCAAGAACAAAAACGCCTTCTTGCAGAAAATTTCATGGGTTCTAATGATTTGGTTAAAGAAGATTTGATGAAACTTTTGACGGACGGTTAGACTGTTGGACGGTTGGACGGTTGGACGGTTGGACGGTTGGATTTTTTGATGGTCTAAAAGTCCAAAAGTCAAAAAGTCTAAGAATTTAAAAGTTTTATTTCGGCAATTTTTCTGTCGATATCATCAAAAGCATTGTTGATGTGTTCGCAATGATATATTGGATACATTTCGTTTATATATTCCGTCAAATTTATACTGTCGAAGTATTTTAATATTTCCGGCGCTGATGAATTTTTATATTCTGCGTACTTTTCGAGTAGATAAACGAAGAAAAAGTTTTCGTTTGATAGTTCTTTTAGCTTAATCATTGTGTATTGTTCTTATATAATTTGAGTTACGAGGGTCTCCTGTTTCGCGTTCAGCTTTGAAGAGGTCGAAAATAAATAGCGGCGATTCGCGTAATAATTTGGTTTCATCGTCGGCTAACATTTTATAAGTTTCCGAAAGGATGAAGTCTCTTAAAGCTTTGGTTTCGTCGATTTTAAATTCGTCGGCAATCATTGGAATAATCCAACGGTCGAAGAAAAACATAGCGTCGCTTTTTGTCCATTTTATAATTTCACTATTTCCCATGTTGTAATATATTTTAATGATTTCGGAGTTTTAAAAACGAACTGGTCTTTCAATCTGTCGGCACGAAGTAATCTTATTGCGAAGTCGGCAAAGTAGTCTTTTTCATCTGGGTTCGATTGAATTGAATTGAGGTATAATTGAATTGTTGGGATTGTTGTATCATTTGCAATCGGTCCGATTACTAAATCATTATCATCTTTAAAATTTATATTCATTCGAGATTCGCAAACAAAGTCTAACCATTCTTTTGTTGGTGATTTGAAGTGTTTTATTTTCAATTGTTTGTCATAATTATCGTCGAGTTCATAAATATTCAGCAAAGGCTGACCTATTTTTGTGCGTTTTGCTACTGTTTTTGCCCAATCCGAGGCTTGTTTTTCGTCGGTTGTGGTATAAAATCCTGTTCCGAAATCAAGTAAACGGTTTGGCCGTATTATTTTAGGTGTTAAAAATCTGACATTTGTGCCGTGATATAGTTTCATTATCGTGCTTAAATTAATTTGTCAAAGTTAAGTGTTTTTTTTTGGACTGTTGGACGGTTGGACTTTTGGATTTTTGGATTTTTTGATGGTTTAAAAGTCCAACAGTCAAAAAGTCAAAAATAAAAGCGGAGTATTTTATACTCCGCTTTTATTTTTCGATTGTTTTTGTGTTGCTTATGCGGGAAATCTATGTGTTTCCGGTTTTGAAGGAATTGTGTCGATTGCTTCTTTTTCGGGTTTGAACAATGTATATACCTTAAACTCTGTATCGGGTTTGAAGTTTGGTATTAGATTGCTTGCGTCGGCGCCTCCGAATGAGATTGTTTGTTCATTTTCGGCGGCGTCTTTGTATTCTATTTTGATTCCCACGCATCCTTCTTCGGGCGACCAGGTTATTTTGGCGCCTTCCGGGGCTTTAGCAATTGCTTTGATTACTCGTTGCGGCAAACGCGCGATGTACGATTCGCCGTAAGATGATCCGGAGGACGTCTGTTCGAGTGATTTTTTGCCAGACGCGCTTATGACTACAATTTTGAAGATGTAGTTTCCTTCGGCTATGTCAATGATTTTCGACATGTCGGCTTTTAAATCGCTTATCGGCACTTCTATTGTCGGCGAGTCGTTTCCCCAGGTTATTAGGCATTTATTTATTTTCGGGTCGGAGTTTAATTTCCATTTAATTTCTACTCGATTCAGCCCTCCGTTCACTTTCATACTGTCGGCCATGCCAATGTATGTTTCTTCGCCCATGTCGAGATATTTTCTGTGGGTTTCGTATATGTCGCCGCAGGAGATTGTGGCCAAAGTCATCATTAAAAGAGTAAGATTTTTGATTATTAATTTCATTTTCGATGTATTTTGAGAGTTAATTAATAATTTGACCCCAGAAAGTTATTTCATCCATTTGGGCGATGTTGCCTCCAGTCCAGTTTTCAAGAATAAGAATACGGACGTATCGAAAAGGAGGTGCTTCGATTGGGACTTCGTGTTCGTCTCCGGCGAGGATATATTCTTTATCTTCGTTTGTAACGACACCGCTGTCGCCCGAAGGTTTATGACACCAGACATCCATGATTTCCGTCCAACCTTCAAAAGTGGGAAGTTTAAATTCGATGTTATCGGGGTCAATATAACCGCTGGAGTACATTTCCGAAGTTATGGAATCGCTTCCATAAATCTTGTAGTGCTTGAGATTATTGTGTCCATAGATCCAAATAGCATTGTCTAAGCGTTGATATTGTTTGAATCGGCTTATTTTTGCTTTCTGACCGAGGTCAAAAGTGATAGCTCTGCCCATATTGTTTGGATTCGAGGCTCCGTGCCAGAAAGTTCCTGAGACTCCCCATTTTCCATCCCATATTTTACTGACGACATAAGATCCGAGAGGCGGAATATCTCCGGGCATAGCTGTAACTTGTTTGAATTTTGCTTTGTCGAGTTGAACTTCAGCGAGTGGCAAGTTATTAGTTTCCATGTATTCGGAATAATTATCCCAGCGATCGCGTATTCTGAATCGGAAATTTATAGGTTCAGGGGCGTATCCTCGAATACTTGCTTGTCCATCGACGCTATTTGAATAAAAATTTTCTACTGAGACCCACTCGTCTTTATCTTTTTTAGATACTTCGACGATAATATTATTTCCGGTAATATTTTTCCAAGATATTTTGATTCCTCCGAAGCTGTTTAATACTTCCAGAGTTTCGAAAATCTGTTTTACAGGCGGTCTCAAGGGATGAATTGCGACTTGAACGGCTTGAGATTCGTTTTTGCTTTTGTCCACACTTTTCAGCGAGATATAAAATTCTTCTTCAGTTCCGAAACCATCCACAGTAAGCTTGTTTATATATGGCGAAGCCTTGCTTGTACGTATTTTTCCATTGATCATATACGAGGCCACCACGCAAAGAAGGTCTTCGTCGGCAGGCGCGGTGAAGCTGATGATTGCTCCACCGTTGATATTTTCAACCGAAATATTTGTTGGAGGATTTGGGGCGACGCTATCCATAGGCGTAAGGCCGAGTTTTTCGTCGAGACCGCATCCGGCCATACAAATCAGGCTCAATAAGACCATCGAAAGGCGGGCTTTGAGCATTGATTTTTGTATTATTTTTTTCATTGTTTTAATTTTATTATTTATTAATAATTAATTTTATTACCATCCGGGGTTTTGTTTAAGATTTGGGTTTTTTTGGATTGAGCCTATGCTCAAAGGCCATAGAAATTCTCTGGGATTGAATTTCGGACGTTCAAAAACCATTGTTACACGGTAGAAAGTTTCGAGTTCTTTTCCGTCGATGTTCCATCCGAGTATTTCGCTTGGTAATTGGATCTTCCAACGTCGAAGATCCCAGAAACGTTTGCCTTCGCAAGCGAGTTCGTTCATACGTTCCATTCGGATGATTTCGCTCATTCCAGCGCGGCTGAGTGGTTTAGTCGGATAACGCGAGTATTTACTCCAGGCTTCGATTACTCCAGGTATTCCTGCGCGAAAACGCACGGTATCAACGGCGTTCCAAACTCTTTGATCGGGAGTCGGAAGAGTTTCATTAAGAGCTTCGGCGTACATCAGATATAAATCGGCGAGCCTAATAATTGGAAAAGCATAGCGATAGGGCGACCAACCGGTGGCAGTTAAAGTGCTTCTGTAGCTGCACACTTTTTTATTCAGGTATCCGGTGATTGAGTGGTCTTCGGAGTTTATCAAACCCGAACCTTCGGTTCTGCGCATACGGATTTTGTGTAAATTTAACTGAGAATCATCGGCCATACCGGAGCTGTATCGTACGCTACGGTCGAAATAGAGTGAGGCATAGAAGCGCGGCTCGCGATAGAAGTGAAGATTTGCGGTTTGCTGCCCGATTTCCATGTAATATGCGTTATTCCAGACGTCTGTAATCTCGGCCGTTTCGTATCTATCTGGATATTTTGTTCCCCAAAACTGCGTTGTATCTTCGGATATCGGCACTCCGTTTAAAGAATAGAACTGTTCGGCGATAGTTAAAGTCGGCGACAGTAGCGAGCGTGCGGTATAATGACCTCCGGTAGAGGATTTTGCTACCGACAATGTTTGTAATTGATTTGAATTGCGGGTACTTCCCCAGATGATTTCACTGTTCCATCTTCCTGTAAGCGATTCGCCTATATCTAACAGCTTGCGCGTTACGGGGGAAATGATTATCGGATCGGTAAAATAGTGCATCTTGTGTCCGGCTTCTTTTGCTATTTGGATTGCTTCCAGAGCTGCGTCGGCGGCTAATTTCCATTTATTTTCGTCGTATTTCGCCGGAAACAAAGCCACTCCGCGATTATCCATTTCGCCGGCATAGTCGCCATTATTGAAGAGCGGGCTTGCGGCCAACAGCAAGAGCTGCGCTTTTACGGCTTTGGCAATTGGCTGAGTGATTCGTCCCATTTCCTCGCCTTCGCTGGTGATTGACAGAGGTAAATGTTCCAGCGATTCGTCAAGAAGATTTGAGATGTACTTAACAACCTCATCCACAGGATCGCGATAGCGCCGCACTTCTTCAATCGAACCATCAACAGGCATTTCTGTGTCCATAATAGGAATCGGGCCATAGAGTTGAAAGAGGTAGAAATGATAATACGCTTTCAGGAATTTGGCTTCGCAAATCCATCTATCTCGTTCGTAATCATTCACATCTTTTGTTTTGTGGATGCTGTTTATAAAGATGTTACAGTCGCGAATACCAATCCACAGATTAGTTGCGGAATTAGTTCCATCCCAGTAATTTTTATATGGACTATTGCTGTTTTGAGAGCCGCGTCCGATTTCCCAAGCATTGATATTCAAGCGATTTTCAATAAAACCGGTACCTTTTGGAATCAACCAATGTTCGTCGCCGGCCAGAAAGCCGGGCGCTTGTCCGGGTTCGTCGAAAATTGGCAAATAACTGTAACAAGTGTGCAGATATTTAAAAGCGTTGATTCGGTTGCTGAAAGCATTGTCCATAGACGGAGTACCCTCAGGCACAACATCAAGATAATCGCTGCATGAGCTGTTCGACGCCACGATTGCGATTGCAAATAAAAAAGGTAAAAATATTTTTTTCATATTTAATTTATGATTTAAAATGAAAGTTGAAGGCCGATATTAATTACACGTTGCACGGGATAAGCCAATCCGTTGCCGCCCATTTCGGTATCCCATAATTTAAAGCGACTGAGTGTAAATAGATTGGTTCCGCTCAGATAGATTCTTGCGTTTTCCATTTTGATTCTGTTGGCTATCGATTGCGGCAAGGTGTAACCGATTTCGGCTGATTTCATCCGCAGAAAAGTTCCGTCGCGCATCCACCATGTACTTCTTTGATTATTATTGCCAATAGCGGTGGACGATAGTCGAGGCCAGAGGGCATATACTTCCTGATTTTCTTCGCTCCAATGGCTGTCGGCGATGAATTGAAGCAGGGCTGTATTTCCTTTTTTGCCTCCAAACTCATCAGAACCAGGCTGTGTAAAGGGGCTGATTTTGCCGGGGTCGATAAAAAATGACGAACGGGCTGATCCCTGAAAAAAGCAATTGAAATCAAAATTTTTGAATCCAAACGAAAGACCGAATCCGTAAATAATTTCGGGCGTTGTCGGCAATCCGATTGGCACAGCATCTCGTCCGTCGATAATACCGTCTTTGTTGATATCCATGTATTTGATATCGCCAGCCATATATTCGCCAAAACTTTGTTTGGGTGAATTTCTGACGTCTTCGGCGTCCACAAAAAGACGTTCGGCAATGTATCCGCGTGGCTGGCTGAGTTTTGATCCGACTCTGCTCAGCCATGGAGTGGCCGAATAATCGGGTTCTTCGTAAATGGAATATTTGCTGCTGGCGTAAGTAAAATTGCCTCTGATAGTTACCCACCAATCCTGATTGATAATTCGGGAATAGTCTAATGACATATCGACTCCGCTACCTTTGGCCTCGCCTATATTTGCTCTTGGCGGATTTGATCCCATGTTTTGCAATCCCATAATTGTTGGAATATCGGCGCGCGCTTGCAAAATATTTGTACGTTTTTCTCTGAAATATTCTGCTTGAATTTCCAGATCTTCAAATAATTTCAGCTCGATTCCCAGATTTAATTTTTGAGAAATTTCCCAGCCGATTTTGCTGTTAGCGTATCGCGATATCGATATTCCATTATATGAAGATCCAAATTCGGTACCGAAACTGAATCCGCGATTGCCGTCGTTCATGTTCACTTCGGATAGATAGAAGAAACGGTCGTCGGCAATATTATCGTTCCCCACAAGTCCGTAGGAACCTTTCAGTTTCAGCATGTTGACAACTTGCGAAAGAGCTGAGCCTTCCCAGAAAGCTTCTTTGGAAATGATCCAGCCAAGTCCGGCTGAGGGGAAAAATCCCCAACGATGACTGCGGTCGAAACGTTCCGAACCGTTGTAACCAAAGTTAAATTCAGCATAATAGCGATCCCTCAATCCGTAGGTAAAGCGTCCGGCTAAACCCAGATTTCGCGAAGGCAGCGATTTTTGCAAAGTCGATTCATTGGCGCTTTTGGCCTCGCGCGCAGTCCACACAAGCATTCCGCTTAAGCTGTGTATATCGTTGAAAATGCGGTCGTAAGAAAGCGAAGTTTCTAAATAAATCGAACTGCTTACTTTCTTTTGTCCCGACGATTGGCTGTAGCTCAAATAATCGGTTCCTGTGTCGGGATTCAGATCTGTCAGCGTATAAACATTTGTAACTTTGTCGTATAGCGTTGCCGGCGCGTGGTAATAGAAAGGATTGTACGAGCGCGGAATGTCATAATAAGAATTTCGGGTTGAACTTCCTAAGACACGGATTTTTAATCCTTTAGTAATGAAGTCCAACTTTTGTTTCAATTCCAATTGGGCAATCACCACAGTTTCTTCCGATTCCTTGTATCCTTTCAGCATTTCGGCGTATGGATTCATGTATTCGCCTCCATCACCGTAATTTCCAAACAATACGTGATTTGCGTGGCTGTGGCCTTTGTCGGGAAGATAATAAGCCGGGAACATCACCGGATTTGCCTTAATAGCAGCATTATACAATGAAGTTCCTCCTGAAATCGGCCCCTGATAACTGTCGAAAGTTCCATTAACTCTGACGGCCAACTCGGTGGTTTTGGTCAGGTCGATATTGATATTCGAGCGTACTCCGTATTTATTCAGTTGGATATTGTTATTGAAGCTGTTTACCGGATCCACTTTCAGGATGCCGTTATCCCGCGCATAAGTCAGCGCGATGTAGTAACG
Organism: Prevotellaceae bacterium; assembly: GCA_031280885.1. GTDB lineage: Bacteria > Bacteroidota > Bacteroidia > Bacteroidales > UBA932 > JAIRLF01. The sequence goes on from JAITGD010000073.1 coordinate 17,491, forward strand.
AGCAATATTTCCACCGCCGGAGATATTCAGATTGCCTCGCTGATTGACCGTAAAGTCCTTGAAGAGCATCGATTTCCAATCAACCGCAGGATATACGAAGGGGTTCAATTTCTGTTCGCGTGCGGCAATGTGGCTTTCCAGATAAGGCAACTGCGCCAGCGGGTTACGGGTTCTCACGGCTTCGTTATGCAGTTTCATAAAAGTAATCGGGTCGGCCACTTCCACATCTTTGGTTGGCGCCGAAAATGAGTTTTCGACCCTGAAAGTCAGCTTCATCTTGCCCTGTCGTCCTTCTTTGGTTGTAACCAGAATCACGCCGTTAGCTCCCCGCGCTCCGTAAAGCGCTGTAGCGGTGGCGTCTTTCAGAATAGAAAAGCTGGCAATGTCGTCGGGATTTAAGCGCGACAAATCTGATGAAGTCAATTCTGTGTTATCAATCAGAATCAAAGGATTAGATTTGCCGGTTCCAAAAGTAGTAACGCCGCGGATGAAAAATTCCGCATTGTCCTGACCAGGTTCGCCGCTTCGCTGATAGGCGATAACTCCCGAAAGTTTTCCGGCAAAATTGGCCGTCAGATTGCTGGTTGGCGCCTTCAATTCGGCGGGCTTAATTGATGATACAGAGCCAATAACGCTCTCCTTTCGTTGTTTGGCAAAGGCCACAACAACTGCTTCGCCAAGCTCCGACAGGATTTCTTCCATCACTACGGCGACAATTTTGCGATTGCCAATTTTAACGTCCTGAGTTTGGTATCCTACGAAACTGAACTGAAGGACAGAGGTATCGCTTGGCGCGGTGAGTGAAAATTCTCCGTTGGCGTCGGTGGCCACAGCTTGCGAAGTGCCACGTATCGCCACACTTACGAAGGGCATTGGTGTGCCGGAATTGTCGGACACTGTTCCTGAAATCCGAACAGGTGAAGTTTTCTGCGCATAGATTATGCTTGTCGTCAAGCAACTTAGCACAATCAAGAGTGTAAAACGCTTAAGAATCATGTTCAAATACATACTTACTTTGTAATAGATTTATTATTTTGATTATTATAAATTTATCCTCCGAGTTTGTTATCGGTTTGTTAAGGTGTTCCGAATGTCGGAGGAAGGTAAAAATAGCCGGCGCTCGCCGACTGTTTTGAGGGCGTTTTTACGAGTTGTACATAGGCAATTAGTTTTGTTATACATCTTTACACGTTGTTATAAATCGTTACACATTGTGCTTTTCAAAATCTAAAAACATGTATAAAACACTTGACAAGCATAAAAGTTAAACTTTAAGAGAGATTCAGGATTTCAAGAGCCAGGAACCAAGACGCAATCAATTAAAAATTAAGAATTAAGAGAGCTGCGCAGGCTGCCTGATAAAAAAGATCTGCGTGCAAAATAAAAATCAGGCCAGCCGGCGTAGCTCTCTTAATTCTTAATTTTTAATTCTTAATTGAGTCCTGGCTCTTGCAATCCTGATTCTCTTTTAATCTTTTGTATCTTTGTGGCAAATTTTAAACAGAAAAAAGTTATGAAATATTTTAACACAGCCGGTCCCTGCAACAAGATAGAGCATTATATGATAGAGCCTTCGACCCGTATCAAAGGCGTCGAAAGGTTGATCGACATGAAGCAGTATTTTGTTATTCATGCAGCGCGTCAAAGCGGAAAAACAACCTATTTGAATGATTTGACCGACCGTCTCAACGCCGGCGGGCAATATTATGCCATGTATTGTTCGTTGGAAAGTTTGCAGGGAATTACAGATCCGCGCAAAGGCATTCCCGAAATTGTTACGAAAATAAAAGATACTTTAGAGGAGTTGGATTTTCCCCACGCAACAGAATTTGCCAAAAACCCCAATTTTGTGAATTTTACCAATGTTTTGAACAGAGAATTGAAACGTTACTGTAAGATATTGGACAAGCCCTTGGTTATTCTTTTCGATGAAGCGGATTGCCTGAGCGATGATACTCTGATTACCTTCCTGCGCCAACTTCGCGACGGATACAACACTCGCAGTCGCATACCTTTTGTTCACTCTGTTGCACTGGTTGGTATGCGCAATATTCGCGACTACAAAGCCAAAATCCGTCCCGACAGCGCCTCGCTCGGCAGCGCAAGTCCTTTCAATATTGTTACGGAAGCCTATACTCTGAAAAATTTCACCAAAGACGAAATC
>JAITGD010000136.1 GCA_031280885.1 Prevotellaceae bacterium
CGGCAAGTTGCGCGATTTTTGCCTGATATAATTTTCAGGCGACAGTAATACCTGTTTGTTGCTTTTTGACATAATATTTTATTTTATGAGTTGTTTTTTTTCGTAATTGCTCAATTAACCATTTTGCTGTAATTTTGCCGCAAAGATACGATTTTTTTGCAAATATATTTAACTAATGTATTTTCCCCAAAATTCTTCGTACTCATACTTTTCATAAGCATGGCAGGCGAACGGTAAGCGTTCGCCTGTCTGCCGGTAAAGATATGAAGGATGCCGTTCCATACAGAATGATGCGGCAGTCATGATGTCCGGAATATCAAAAGCCAAAGATGTATCGCTTAAACCGTCAGACCAAAAGCAGTCTTCCTGAACACGCTCGTCGGTAAAATATTGCAGATAATACTCTATTGTTCTGTTTGTTAAGAGCAATAAGAACATCATTTTCAACAACTTAAACATCATTGTTATCATACCCTTTTTTCTTATATTTTTAACATAAAAGGGAATGATTGACAGCGGCATCGGCTTGTCGAACCGGTCTAAAAAAGCGGCAACTTTACGCAACGACACGCCACCGTTACCAACGCGGTATAGTTTCAGACTCTTTGCCCACTTATCACGTCCGTAATGCTCAAACCACGGCGCACCGATATAATCAAAGCCTTTTGAACACCAATCGGCGAGTTCGTCTCTGAATACAAACCCGTCTAACTGATATATCAAAATGTAATCATCATCGGCAAATCTCAAATAAAAGTCTTTGCTCAACAGCAATCTGTTATAAGACGTCGTACTTGCGAAATATCGTTTGTCGAAGTATTCCATCACAGGTGTAACGTTAACCTTCTGTGCTGCAAGACAATACTCTGTTGTGTCTAATTCTTTATGTGTTACTATTGATACCGGATAATCGCATAATATTTTAAAGCATTGTTCTATAGACTGTTTCTCGCTTTTTGATAAAGTCTTTTTATAAATCGGTATTACAATTCTTGTGTTCATCACTTCTTCACAATTGCAAAAAATACCGGATGCATGATGCGATGAGGCATTGTCCCGTTTATCTTTCTGATTATTTTTACACAAAGCCATAGACAACTACGTAAAACCGATTTGATTTTTGAAGACAATTTGTTATCGAAAAACTCAAATCCATAATTTGTAATCGTAGAGAATCCGACTATTTTTAGCATTTGAGTCAGACTCCGTTCCGTATATCCCATTTCATGCGTAAAATCATCATATCGAAATATGTTTGCAGTAACAGACTGCATGTTAGGTACTTGAACAATTAGTAATCCGGCATCTTTCAATGATTTTCTGACGGCTTCCATGACGCCAAGTATCTGATTTTTAGGAATGTGTTCTACAACATCGCACATAGTTATCATATCAAAAGTGTCGGAATATGACGATAGAAAAATTTCCAAATCATCTGATTTTGAAATTTTATAACCGAGTTGAGATACAAATTTTACAACAGATTCAGAAATATCAACAGATTCAATATTCGAAAAGCCTTGATTTGCAAGACATGTCAGCATTTCGCCACGCCCCGGTCCAATATCAAGGATTCGAGCAGTTTTTTCTTTTGGAAAAAAACGATAATAATTGTTAAAAAACTGTTTGATTTTTGGTTCGTATTGACCTTCTCCTTCAAATGCAGCAGCAAGATAATTGTCGTATTGATTTGTCATAATTATATGTATTTTATTTAATATTGCTTAAACAAATATCGTAACAACCGTTTCCACGACCATTTTAGATTTAATACGGCATTGTCGATTGTTTTATTCCTTATTATATATTGCGGATGCCGTAGCGGGAAAGCCATAGTTGACAACGTTCCCGAATTTCTCGTGTTTTTATTTGTATTCGTGGACATAGCGGCGTCTAATCCGATATTGGTAACAAGATTAACGCATGGATATACAGACAGTTGATTTTGAGTTCTTAAAGTAAAGAAATACTGATAATCCCAAGTGTTTAGCTTGCCTCCGGTTGAAATGGCATCACTTAATGCAGAAGAAAAATATATTTCCTCTCTTTTACAGTTGAATATATTACGATGTTTTTCACTGTCATATTTGTGTTGCGACCAGTATTGAAATTCGACGTCGTAATTTTGCCAAACTCTGCGCCATGACGCCCAGCCCCAAATATGAACATGATTACAGAAATCGTAACTCAGCCTATCTTTTACAATGCAGGGGAAGAAACAGTTGCCGCCAATATGACCTATTCTGTCATCATCCTTATATCGTATTAGCAATTCCTCACAGAAAGGGAAAAACGACATATCGGGCAAACAGTCGTCTTCGAGAATTATGCCGTATTGTTCGTTGTCGAAAAACCATGTAATAGCCTCGGAAACAGCGATTTTGCATCCCAGATTTTTATCCCGAAAAAGCGTTTTTACTTTACACGGCCAATCAATACGGTCAATAACGGAACGTGTTTCAGCGCAGCGTTTTGCTTCGTCCGGTCGTCCTTCCCGCGCCCCGTCTGCCGCCACATACAGCCTTGCCGGTTGCGCCTGCCGGATACGCTCAAACACTTGCGCCGTAGTATCCGGACGGTTGAATATTAAAAATAAAATCGGTGTGTTCATAGGGAATACATTGTAACGTTTACTTGCCAATGACCGGATTTATTATTGCCCTCTCTTTTGAGTAAATTCTTATCTCGAAGCTTGTTGATATTATCTAATATTTTTCGCTTTGAGATACCTATTTTGACTGACAGTTCGCTCATGGAAATTCTTTTATTTTGTAACATAAAGTTAAGAATAGATTTCTGATTAGCAGTAAGGTTATCGGGGACCTTGTCTTCATCGGGGACTATATCGGGGACCTCATCGGGGACTTTTTCGGGGCATTTGTCTTCATCGGAGACCTCATCGGGGACTCTATCGGGGACTTCATCGGAGACCTCATTAGGAGTTTTATCGTCATCGGGTACCTCATCGGCGACCCTATACTCCATCTCCATTACTCCACCCCAATCCGTAAAGTTATACGTAACTTTGGGATATTCCTTTAACCATTTCCGCAGGCGAATAAAACCGGTACCGTATTTTTCAATATCGCCCGTAAGATAAAATGCTTCTACAAGTAGTTTGTTACGATGTAGCGGTTTATAATTATTTGTTTGCAAATCACTTAACGTTAATCCGGTCATAAGATGTCCCGGATTTGTGATTTCTATACTGTCATCAAATATTTTGATAATGACATCCGTATGATTCGTATAATCTTTATGAATGACGGCATTGAGAAGGCTTTCACGAATTGCCTGCAAAGGATATTGCCAGCGCTCCTTTCTTCGCAGTTCGCCGGTAAATTCGTATGCCAGCGAAATATGCTTTTTAATGAAAATCATTGCTTCCTCAACCGCCAAATAAAGAGGACTCCGAATAACAACATCATCAATTATCGTATCACGCGCTTTAAAGCGTCCAAGATGAATTCCGGTACGATGACGCCCGAACAACAATTGGGTAGCGCGAGTTACTTTACCGTTATTAATAAGTCCCAACTTTTCAAAATCATCCTGCAAATCGCCGCTTGAAACATACCGTCCTGTTTCTTTCAACCGCTTGTAAAACAATGATAGCGCCGTTTGGTCGAGGTCTTCGTATTTCGTATCAACTTCAAATGAATCAAACGAATAGCTGAGGCTTATAAAACGCATTTCTGCGATTTCATCAATTGTCAGTAGATGATTTGAATTAGCACGACGCACAAAATAACGATCTTTGAAAGCCACCGGTTTTAACGGAAATTCATCAACCTTAACAATTACAATCGTCTTATCTTCAATCATTTGATGTTCAAAATCAGGAAAAACCGCCGGTTGCGTGTTTTGCTTGATTTCGTTTATCCAAGTCGGAATGCTTTCGTCGGAAATAGTAACTCCCGTTATTTCTCCCTGATTGTTGCAACCGATAACAATTCTCCCGCCCTTATAGTTAGAAAAAGCAACAACAGATTCGATAACTTCTTTACCAAAAGAAGATTTAAATTCAACCTCTCCGGTCTCTTTTCCCAATATTTTATACTTTTGGTAAACCATGATAAGGATATTTCGCGAATTATAACCACAATGCCCAAGGCGCTTTGCCGGTCATCCACAGGGCTGTGAGGTCGTTTTTGTCTTTTAATGTATCCATTGCCCGCCAAAAACCGGCGTAAATTTTCATAATGTGCCAAAGAATAGGGCGTCC
>JAITGD010000130.1 GCA_031280885.1 Prevotellaceae bacterium
TATTGGCTTATAAAAACAAAATTATAAAATCGAATTAAATAAAACAACAAATAATTTACATCAAGATATTAAAATGAACTCAAAACAAGTACGTTCGACTTTTCTGGAATTTTTCCGAAGCAAAGGACACGCCGTTGTATCTTCGGCTCCGATGGTGGTTAAAAACGACCCTACACTGATGTTTACCAACGCAGGCATGAATCAATTCAAAGACATATTTCTTGGCAATGAACATGCTCAAAACAAGCGCGTTGCCGATACGCAAAAATGTCTCCGAGTTTCGGGCAAACACAACGATTTGGAAGAAGTAGGACGCGACACCTATCATCACACCATGTTTGAAATGCTGGGTAACTGGTCGTTCGGCGATTATTTTAAAAAAGATGCGATAGAATGGGCATGGGAATTGCTGCACAAAATTTACGCTTTGCCCGCAGATCGCTTATACGCAACAGTTTTCGACGGAGCAACGGACGACGGCACCGAAAAAGACCACGAAGCTCTGGAATGTTGGAAACGATGCCTGCCCAAAGAAAGAATACTCTCAGGTTCAAAAAAAGACAATTTCTGGGAAATGGGCGAAGTCGGACCCTGCGGACCTTGCAGCGAAATACATATAGACCTGCGCGACGACGAGGAACGCGCAAAAATCGACGGCGCATCGCTCGTAAACACAGGCCATCCGCAGGTGATAGAAATCTGGAATCTGGTTTTCATGCAATTCAATCGCAAAGCCGACGGAAGCTTAGAGCCGCTGCCGGCCAAGCACGTGGACACAGGCATGGGATTCGAACGATTGTGCATGGCGCTGCAAGGAAAAAAAAGCAACTACGACACCGACATCTTTCAGCCGATAATCGCTGAAATATCAAAACTTTCAGGGAAAAAATACGGCGAAGAACCCGACGTCGATATTGCCATGCGCGTGGTGGCCGACCACTTGCGAGCCTTGAGCTTCTCGATAGCCGACGGACAACTGCCCTCGAATGTAAAAGCGGGATACGTAATACGCCGAATCCTGCGCCGCGCCGTGCGCTACGGATATTCCTTCCTCGGATTCGACGAGCCGTTCATCTGCAAATTAGTACCCGTGCTGGTCGCCGAAATGGGCGAAGCCTTTCCCGAACTCGTCGAACAAAAGGCACTCGTGGAAAAGGTTATAGGCGAGGAAGAAGCATCTTTTCTGCGGACGCTCGGCACCGGAATTCGCATGCTCGAAAAATTGACCGAAGAAAACAAAACGAAAGGCGCGACGAGCATAAGCGGAATCGATGCTTTCACGCTGTACGATACCTACGGATTCCCGCCCGATTTGACGGAACTCATTCTGCAAGAAAATAATATGACGATGAACAAGAAAGAATTCGACGTCGAAATGCAAAAGCAAAAAGACCGCGCACGCAACGCAGGTGCGCAGGAAACCGGCGATTGGACGATTCTGGCCGAAGGCGATACCGCTTTCGTGGGATACGATTTTACCGACTGCGACTGTCGAATCTTGCGCTTCAGACAAGTCAAACAAAAAAGTAAAGAGTTCTATCAGATTGTGTTAGATAAAACCCCTTTCTACGCCGAAATGGGCGGACAAGTGGGCGACAAAGGCAAACTGACCAGGACGGATGGTGTGATTATCAATATTTTCGATACGAAAAAAGATAATAATCTTTCGGTACACTTGACCGACAAACTTCCGGAAGATTTAAGCGGGATTTTTCGCGCCGAAGTGGACGTCGAAAAACGTGTCGCTATCGAATGTAATCACACCGCTACGCATCTTTTGCACGAAGCTCTGCGCGAAGTACTTGGGTCGCATGTCGAACAAAAAGGCTCCTTTGTGTCATCCGAAGTGTTAAGATTTGATTTCTCGCATTTTCAAAAACTTAGCGACGAAGAAATCCGCGAAATAGAAAAACACGTTACCGCAAAAATCCGCGAAAATATCCCTCTGGATGAAACTCGCGAAATGCCTATAAACGAAGCGAAAAAAGCCGGAGCGACAGCGCTTTTCGGCGAAAAATACGGCGACAAAGTGCGCGTCGTGCGTTTCGGCTCCTCAGTGGAATTGTGCGGAGGCACACACATCTCGTCCACAGGGCGTATCGGCTCGTTTAGAGTGCTTTCCGAAAGCTCCATCGCTGCGGGCATACGCCGTATCGAAGCTATCACCGCCGAGGCCTGCGAACGCTATTTCTATTTTATGCAGGACACTATCAGAGACATACGAGCCATGTTCAACAATACGCCCAATCTGGCACAGGCGCTGAAAAAACTCTTCGACGAAGACGCCGAATTGCGAAAAGCCGTCGAAGATTTTAGAAAGGAAAAGATAATCGGCCTGAAAAACGAACTCAAAGCCAACGTGCGTAACATCAACGGAATAAACGCTTTTGTGTTTCAAGGACACTATCCTCCGGATGCGATAAAGGACGTCGCCCTGCAATTGCGAAGCGAATTTCCTGAACGATACTTCTTTGCAGCCGGATGCGAGGCCGAAGGCAAACCCTCCTTGATCCTCGCCTTGAGCGACGATTTAGTGAACGACGGGCTTAATGCCTCGCAGATAATACGTTCGGCGGCCAAACATATTCAAGGCGGCGGTGGTGGTCAGGCGCATTTCGCTACCGCCGGCGGCAAAAATATCGACGGATTGGCGGCGGCTATGGACGAAATCGTGGCCTTGATATAAACTAATATCGTAAATTTGATGGCAAAACTATGTTCGGTTCAAGAAATTTTGCTTACCTTTGCCGCGCTTTTGATAGAAAAATTTTTAAGTAAAGTATTAATTATAAAGCGATGAAGAGGACATATCAACCTTCCAACAGGAAGAGAAAGAACAAGCACGGATTCCGCGAAAGGATGGCAACGGCTAATGGTCGCCGTGTTTTGGCAGCACGCAGAGCGCGTGGACGCAAGAAATTAACAGTATCCGACGAAGAAGGCTTCTAAAAAGATTCTTCGACGATAATCCTGCCCAAAAAGCAGCATTGTCGGACAGCGAAAATTTACGAAACACTGCGCCGTCGAACGAAAATTCGATGGCGCAAGTGTTTGTTTTATTGTATGGAAAAAGGTCGAGATTGGTATCTCGACCCACATTCCTAATTAAACCTTTTAACTCATGAAAAAACTAAACCGACAATAAGATGCTCTTAATGCAAAAAAGTTTAATCCTTGTGAAAATATTTGTGATTTGAAATATAATCAGCTTCTTACAACGTATTTTTGAGAAAGGACGAATCGCCGTAACTAAGAAAGCGAAAATTGTGTTTCAAAGCATAGTCATACACTCGTTTCCAGTCGTTTCCGATGAAAGCGGCTACCAAAAGAATCAAAGTGCTTTCGGGCTGGTGAAAGTTAGTTATCAGTCCTTTAATCATTTTGAATCGGTATCCCGGCACAATCATTATTTGCGTCGATGCGTAAAAATGCTCTATGTTAGCGCTGTCCATGCGTTTCATCAAGCGAGACAGGGATTCGCGTGCAGAAATTTCTCCTTCTGATTTGTATGCTTCCCATTGCGTAATATCCTTGCTTTCAGTATCGTTTATTCCAAGGAGATAGAGACTTTCCAACATGCGTGCCGAGGTTGTTCCTACGGCAATCAGGCCATCGATGTTATCGTGCAATTCTTGCAAAGTTCGGCGCTCGACCTTGAATATTTCTCTGTGCATCACGTGTTTGGCGACATCGTCGGTTTTCATCGGCATAAAAGTTCCTGCTCCCACGTGCAAGGTTATTTCGGTCATACTCACGCCTTTTTCGCGCAGGGCGGCTATAACTTTGTCGGTGAAATGCAGTCCGGCAGTTGGCGCCGCTACCGAACCTTCGAGCTTGGAATAAATCGTTTGATAGCGTTGATTGTCAGATTTTTTGTCCTCACGTTTCAAGTACGGCGGAATAGGAATGTGTCCACAAAGTTCCAGCACTGAGGAAAAGGCAAGTTCGGCGTCCCATTCAAAAAGTACGTTACGTGTATTGACCGTCGAATTTAGCTCTAATTCAAGATGTTTTGCGGTAAGTGTGTGAGTTTTTCCCTCATGTTCAAATTCGGCCGACAAAACCTCGTCTTTCTTCCAGCGTTTGGCGTTGCCCACAGTACATTGCCATGAACAGAAAGAAAGAGAGGCTAAAGCTTCGTCGAAACTTGACGGGGCAAGAGGCTGTAAACAAAATACTTCGATGCGCGCTCCCGTCGATTTTCTGAAAATCAGCCGCGCTTTGATGACCCTGGTATTGTTGAATACCAGCATGTTGTCGGGCGACAAATATGCCGGCAGTCCGGAAAAGACGTCTTCGGAAATCGCGCCATGCGAGTACAGCAATAATTTCGACGAATCGCGTTCCTGTTTTGGAAATCGAGCGATTCTGTCCTCCGGCAGTTCGTATTCGTAATCTTTTTTGTTGATCATCAATTAAATCAACACAAATTTTTTGCTCGCATTTCCTGTATGGCCTCCTTGACCGACGAATGTTTCAAAAGCAAGGCGAGGGCTTGATCTTCAGTTAATCCGGTCTCTTCCATAATCATGCGTGTTCCTCTGTCCACAAGTTTGTTGTTGGTGAGCTGCATGTTTATCATCTTGTTGCCTTTTACTCGTCCCGATTTTATCATCAACGTAGTGGACAGCATATTAAGCACCATTTTTTGGGCTGTGCCGGCTTTCATTCTTGTGCTGCCGGTAACGAACTCCGGACCCACGACCACTTCAATCGGATGTTCGGCGGCTTCGGCCAGCGGCGATTTGGGATTGCAGGTAATACAGCCCGTTAGCAAGCCGTGAGCGCGAGCATCTTTCACACCTCCAATCACATAAGGAGTGGTGCCGGAAGCAGCAATACCGATGACGGTATCTCGATCGTTGATGCCGAAGTCTTTCAGTTCGCGCCATGCTTTGGCGGGATCGTCTTCGGCAGCTTCGACCGCTCGACGCAACGCCGTGTCGCCGCCGGCAATAAGCCCGACGACTATGCCCGGTGAAACTCCGAAAGTCGGTGGCAATTCCGAGGCGTCAAGCACGCCCAAACGTCCGCTGGTTCCCGCGCCCAGATAGAATACCCGTCCGCCGAAAGGTATATGCTCAAGAATTTTGCTTACCAGCGTTTCGATTTGCGGAATAGCCTTATGTACAGCAGTATGTACCTTTGCGTCTTCGCTGTTTATGGCGTAGAGCAGTTCTTCGGACGACATCAACTCCAAATCATCGAACTCAGAAGACTGTTCGGTAATTTTATTTTCAAGGATCATATTTTGTTGTTCTGTCAAAAATTTGCGCAAAATTATAACAAATTGTTAATTGTGATTGCAGGAGCGGCAATCCTGAATCTCTTTTATTAATTATTCTCTATCTTTGCACTCGCATTTGGATTAATTTTGTACCGAATTAACAAAAAGATTAAAACATCATGAATAGTCCGCTTAAAATAGTAGTATTAGCAAAGCAAGTGCCTGATACACGCAATGTAGGAAAGGATGCGATGAAGGCCGACGGCACGGTTAATCGTGCCGCGTTACCCGCAATTTTCAATCCCGAAGACCTGCACGCTCTTGAACAGGCGCTGCGCATAAAGGACAGTAAACCAGACACAACAATTCATCTTTTGACGATGGGACCGGCGCGTGCTGCCGACATCATACGAGAAGGTCTATTTCGTGGAGCCGATGGCGGGGTGCTACTTACCGACCGCAAATTCGCCGGAGCCGATACCTTGGCTACTTCATACGCTTTGTCGCGAGCTATCAATAGAATAGCTCCCGATATAATCATCGCCGGACGGCAAGCAATTGATGGAGACACTGCCCAAGTCGGACCCCAAGTAGCCGAGAAATTAGGCTGGCCTCAAGTAACATACGTCGAAGAAATACTTGAATATAGCGAAGGATGCCTTACTATGCGCCGCCGCTTGGAACATGGAGTAGAAAAAGTCAAGTGTTCAACTCCCTTAGTGATAACCGTTAATGCCTCTGCCCCACACTGTCGTCCGCGTAACGCAAAATTCCTGATGAAGTATAAACACGCCAAAACCGCCGGCGAAAGGCAAACGCAGGACGACAAGCCATACGCCGCTGAACTGCAATCGCGTAAATACTTAGATATTCCCGAATGGGGAACCGCGCAAATCGATGGAGACGAAAAACAATTCGGCCTCGCAGGATCGCCTACTAAGGTTAAAAAGATTGAAAACATTGTGTTTCAGGCTAAGGAAGCAAGACGTCTCAGTTCTTCGGACGCGGATATTAACGACCTGATGAAGGAACTGATTGTCAATCACACAATAGGATAATTGAATTTAACACAGACGAACAAAATCGAATCATGAAATTTATCAAAACAGATATACCGGATGTGCTGATAATCAGCCCGAAGATCTTCAGAGACGAGAGAGGTTATTTCTGCGAAACCTTCCGTCAAGACGAGTTAGAGAAACAAATCGGAAAGGTAAATTTCGTGCAGGATAACGAATCGAAATCATCACTCGGAGTTTTACGCGGACTGCACTATCAAAGAGGCGAATACGCCCAAGCGAAATTAGTGAGAGTCATCACAGGCGCTGTGCTGGATGTGGCGGTCGATATTCGTAAAGAATCACCATACTACGGTAAATATGTGGCAGTTGAATTAAACGAAGTGAACAAATTGCAACTGTATATCCCGCGTGGATTCGCTCATGGATTTCTGGTGCTAAGCAACAGCACAATATTCAGTTACAAGGTGGATAATGTATATTCGCCTGAAAACGAAGCTGGAATATTGTACAACGACCCGGATATAGGAATCGACTGGAGAGTCAATCCTTCCATCATTAAACTTTCGGATAAGGACAAGGCGCTCGTCCCCTTATCAGTATGTCAATGAACTATTTATTTTGGCAATAGCTCGATCACACATCGGGCTATTGCTTTTTTAGACCGCCCGCAAACATCAATCACAAGATCCGATTGGCGGTAAAATGCTTCGCGACGAAGCAAGGTATCGGCCAGATAAATACGCACTTCTTCTTCTGATTTGTTCGCAATCAAAGGCCTTTCTTCGCTGAAAATTATACGGTTGAAAAGAGTATCGACGTCGGCCTCCAAATAAAGGGTCAATCCTATAGCCTTCAGTCGCTTAAGCGCATCGCCAAAGCAAGGCATGCCACCTCCGGTAGCAATGACCGAAGGCGGCTCCGAAGCCAAATCATCCACAGCCATAGCCTCCAATAGGCGGAAATGTTTTTCGCCGTATTCCTTAAAGATACATCCTACGGAGAGGCTGGCTTTCTGTTCGATATAAGCATCAGTATCAATAAAAGGGCGCTTTAGCCTATCGGCCAAAAGGCGACCCACAGCGCTTTTGCCCGAAGCAGGCATACCGAGTAATATTAGATGGCGAGCTTTTATGCTTTTATTCAGATTCATAGCAGGTTTTTTTAGAGTAATGGGGCTAATAGTCGAGCTACGCCTTCTTTAAATGTAAGCATGGCAGGACGGCGGGCATGTGCCTCGGGATTAACTTGTTTGCTGTTATTTTGGATGTCTTTTTGAAACTCTCTCTCAAGGTTGCGCGTAACACCTTCGTCGTAGATTATGGCGCTGACCTCAAAATTATGCTCAAAGCTGCGCATATCAATGTTTGCCGAGCCGATGGCCGAAAATTTGCCGTCCACCGCAATGTACTTTGAGTGGCAAAAACCCTTGCGATAGAGATAGATTTTCACCCCAGCGTCCATCAACTCGCTAAGGAAGGATAAGGTGCTGCGATACACTAACTTCGAGTCGCTCTTTTCGGGCAGCATCAGCCTCACGTCCACGCCGCTAAGCGAGGCCGTTTTTATGGCAGTGAGGACGCTTTCATTCGGCGTAAAGTACGGAGTAGCAATGTATATATGATGTTTTGCGGTATTGATAACCGCGAAATAGGCCTGCATTATGCCCGCCCAGTCGCTATCGGGGCCGGAAGTTACCGTCTGTATCAGCAGTTTATTATCGACATATTTGCCCGGGAAGTAGCGCTGGCGCTGACGCAGAAGAATCTCGCGACTAACGAAATACCAATCGACCAAAAATATGGCTTGGAGGGTCTGCACAGTTTCTCCCTCAAAACGGATGTGTGTGTCAGCCCAATATCCGAATTTTCCTCCATCGATATACCTGTCGGCAATATTGACGCCGCCCATAAAGGCCACCGCTCCGTCCACTACCACTATCTTGCGATGATTTCTATAATTCAGTTTACCAGTGAGAAAGGGGAAGGTTACGCGCATAAAAGGCCGAATACTTCCGCCGGCTTCGCGGATTTCGCGCTTGTATTTACGCGGCAAACTCCAACTGCCTACATCATCGTATATTACCCTGACAGCTACGCCTTGACGCGCCTTCGCAACGAGAATGTCCTTGATCTCGTTGCCTATTTTATCGTCCTGAATGATATAGAATTGTAGATGAATGTGATCCTTCGCCGCCAGCAGCGCCTCTTTGATAGCCGCAAAAGTGTCGAATCCATTAAAATAAAGCTCTATACTGTTATATTCCGTCAGCAGAGCCTTGCTGTTATTCATCAGCAGAGTCATTATATTCTTAAATCCCGATTTCTGCGGATAATATTCAAAGATTTCATTCTTGCGGAGCATCAATAATTGCTGTGTTATCATGCGGTCGAGGTACTTTAAATCCTTCAGACTTTTACGGTTGAATATCTTTGTTTTGCGATAGTTCTGTCCGAAGAAAACGTACAATATCAGCCCCGCCACAGGGAGAAAATACAGCACTATGATCCACATCATAGTGCGAATAGGGTCGCGTTTTGTATGGTTGTGAATCATCACTATCGACACAGCTAAAGTAGTGATAAAGTGCGCGCAAAACGCCAGCGAAAGCCAATTTTCATAAAACAGTGTCAGCATCTGATACAGTTATATTACGGTGCAAAGATAATTCATTAATTATGAATTATGAGAGATTCAGGATTTCAAGAGTCAAGCAGAAAGCTACGCAGTCAAGCAGAAAGCAGAAAGCAGAAAGCAGAAAGCAGAAAGCAGAAAGCAGAAAGCAGAAAGCAGAAAGCAGAAAGCAGTCAAGCAGAAAGCAGAAAGCAGAAAGCAGAAAGCAGAAAGCAGCCTGTTTCTACCAACATTCTGTGCCTAACGGCACAGAAAATGCAACAATTGAGCGCCCTTGTAGAGACGTCAAAAAAATAATGTGGGATAGAAATACATAATTCATAATTCATAATTCATAATTTATTTCTACCTTTGCTCTATAAATCCCCCGGAGATCTCAGAGCCAAGCAAGAGTAAATGTGGTGTATTTCAGACGTATAACATTATAAGGACGACATAGACAAGACAAAGCATTGCCGGAAAGTAACATTAAGACACTTTCTCCAAGAGAATAAAATAAGATACTTTCCTCTGCGAGCTTACCTGTCTCACACGCGCTTTCATTACCGGCTGAATTTGGTGTTCATTTTGCGAACACGGGATACTGCTTATTGCAGTTCGCC
>JAITGD010000142.1 GCA_031280885.1 Prevotellaceae bacterium
CTCCTTGTTCAGGAGCAGTCGATACGCGGCGAATGGGATTACCATCTGAATCCGATATATATTGTTGGCATCCTAAATTTTATGTTTCACGACAATAAAACCGGCGGCGAATATTTTCACACAGTAAAACTTGTAGATATTTCTACCGGCGCGGTTTTTTACGACAAATCGACGCTTATTTATATCGAAATGCCCAAGTTCAACAAGCAAGAGAGCGAACTAACAAGCCGTCTCGACCATTGGCTGTACCGATTGAAACATTTGGAAGAAATGGACGCTCCTCCTGCCGAAATGGACGATCCGATATTTAACCGCCTGTTCGAGGCAGCGGAAATAGCCAAACTATCGAAATCCGAATTGAAAGCATACCAAAGCAGTCTGAAAGCTTATAGAGATAACTATAGTACGATGAAAACTGCCGTTGAAGAAGGACACAAAAAAGGACACGAAAAAGGTCTGGCAGAAGGTTTGGCAGAAGGTTTGGAAAAAGGTTTGAAAAAAGGACGCGAAGAAGGGCTGGCAGAAGGCGAAGCCAAAATGATCCGCACACTTTATAACAATGGCATGTCGATTGAGCAGATTGAAGTCTTTTGCAGTTTGAGCCGCGAAAAGATTCTCGAAATCGTTAATTCTGAAAAATGATTTGCTCGCATAGCAGCTCAAACTTTTTTTGAACCGATATATTTCGAGAGAAGAGGAGAGATCTTTTTAGAGAAGAGCAACTCGCCGAAACGGGATAGTCATCTATTGCCTCCTTGTAGCTTGCGCGTCCAAAAGTCTAACCGTCCAAAAGTCCAAAGGTCTAACCGTCCAAAAGTCTTGAAAAAATAAGTACCTTTGCCGGCAAGTAGTAGAAACGATGATACTAAAAAGATTTATATTTAATCCTTTACAGGAAAATACCTACCTCGTTTACGATGAAACAGGCGAAAGTCTTGTTATTGATGCGGGATGTCAGAGCAAGGGCGAACAGGATGTTCTGAAATCGTATATCGAAGAAAAAGGCTTGACGCTAATTGCTTTACTAAACACGCATTGTCATTTCGACCACGTATTTGGCAATGCCTTTTTGTGTCGCGAGTACGGAGTGAAATCGCGCGCTCACAGAGGTGAACTGCAAAATATAGAGCGGTTTAAATCAGGCGCTGCTTTGTTTGGTTTTGCCGGAGATCCGCCACCTGTTCCTTCCGAGTTTTTGGAGGACGGTATGAATGTCGAGTTTGGCAAATCGAAACTGCAAATCATTTATACACCGGGACATTCGCCTGGCGGCTTGTGTTTTTATTCGCCCGACGATGGTTTTGTTATATCGGGCGATACGCTTTTTGCCGGAAGCGTAGGCCGTACCGATTTGCCCGGAGGCGACTATAATACCTTGATAGAAAGTCTGAAAAAGCTAATCGAAATTCTGCCCGACGATACGGATGTTTATCCCGGACATGGCCCGCAAACGAAGATAGGATACGAAAAACTGCATAACCCTTTTTTATGATTTCTAACGATTTAAATAAAATTTTGGCACATACCGAAGACGGTTACAAGGATAAAAACTTATTCGCAAAGTGCTTTGCTTGCCTCGAATTAACTTCGTTGAATTTTACCGACAATGCAAGCAGTATATCGGCGATGATCAAGAAAGTGAATGATTTTCCCTCTGCTTTTCCCGACATGCCGGAAATTGCCGCTGTTTGCGTTTTTCCTTCGATGCTGAAGACAGTGCGCGAAAATCTTGCAAGACAAAAGGTGGAAATAATTTCGGTGTCGGGAGGATTTCCGGCAGCTCAAACATTTCGTACAGTGCAGATTGCCGAAGCTGTGAACGCTTACACGGAAGGCGCCGACGAAATCGACGTCGTACTTTCTGTGGGAAAGTTTCTTGATGGTGAATATGAAGAAGTTGCTAAGGATATAAGAGTAATCGCCGATATAGGCCGACGTTTCAAAGTGATACTTGAAACCGGAGCTTTAAAAACATCAGAATCAATATATAAAGCGGCTATGATTGCTATGGAAAACGGAGCTAATTTCATAAAAACATCCACAGGAAAATTCGAGCCGGCGGCCACTCACGAAGCCTTTATGACAATGGCCCTGGCGGTACGCGATTTTCGCGAACGAACAGGCAAAAATATCGGCCTGAAAGCTGCCGGAGGAATAGTAACATCCAAAGATGCAGTGATATATCGCAGCATAGTGAAGCACGTTCTTGGAGAAGACAGCTGTACTCCACAATATTTCAGAATAGGTGCAAGCCGTTTGGCTAACAATCTGTTAATGGACATCGAAGGAAAAAATTGGTTTTAATGTTGGCGTGTTTGTCGAAAAACTCAACGAGCAAGCGCAAAATTTCAATAAAAGATACAAATGACTCGCGAATGGATTAATACGGCAATCGGATATTTCGTTTTGCTATTCTTGCAAATCTTCGTTTTTAACAAGATAGATATAAGCGTTTATCTTAATATACAGGTATATGTGATGTTTATATTATTGCTGCCTGTCAGTTTTTACCCCCTTGCTTCGCTGCTACTTTCGGCAGTTATGGGATTGTCGGTCGATATTTTTTCGTCGGGAGCTTTGGGAGTGCACATGGCGGCCTGTGTAGCAACGGCTTATCTGCGCTCTCATCTCTTGAGAAACATGCTTTCGTCCACCGATCTTCAAATCGAAGTTCCTCTGCCTGCTAAATCGCCATTCAGAAGATATATAAGTTATACACTGATACTTGTCTTTGCACATCATTCGGTGCTGTTTATTCTGGAGACTTTTGATATTTCAGAAATGGGGTACATATTTCCTAAAATCCTGATAAGCGGGATGGTAAGCGCAGCAATGGTCACTCTCTTAGAGCTTGTGGTCATAAGATTTAGGAACTAATTTGCCGATGATTAAAACGTCGGAAATATCATTATATAAAGTAATTATACTTACATTATGAAGTTGGATACAGATGTAAAACAATGGGCAATGAAGGCCATCGAAGTCGAAGCGCAAGCAATAGCCGAGCTTGGCACTTATATCGACGATGATTTTGAGAAATCGGTACATCATGTTTTTCAATGTCGAGGCCGAGTAATAGCCACAGGGATAGGAAAAAGCGCAATTATCGCAGAAAAAATAGTAGCCACGCTGAACTCCACCGGAACCTCGTCGGTGTTTATGCACGCCGCCGATGCAATACACGGCGATTTGGGAATAATCTGTCCACACGACGTAGTGCTTTGTCTGTCGAAAAGCGGGAATACACCTGAAATCAAAGTACTTATTCCGCTGATACGCAATATGGGAAATAAGATTATCGCTATGGTTTCCTCGCCTCATTCATACCTCGGCGAACATGCCGACTATGTGCTGAAAGCATACGTCGATGCCGAAGCATGTCCAAATAATCTGGCTCCAACTACAAGTACCACAGCTCAATTAGTGCTGGGAGATGCTTTTGCAATATGTCTGCTCAAATTGCGAGGATTTTCGGCTAACGATTTCGCTCGCGTACATCCCGGAGGATCGCTGGGCAAAAAACTCTATCTACGTGTATCCGACATTATTAATAAGCAAACTCCGACCGTAGCTCCTGATATGGATATACGATCGGTGATAATCGAAATATCATCTAACATGTTAGGAGCTACGGCAGTAATGAATCAAAATCAAGAAGTGATAGGAATTATAACCGACGGAGACCTGAGACGTATGCTCGAAAAAAACGAAAGTTTTGAAAAATTATCCGCCAGAAATATAATGAGTCCCGAACCTAAAACCATTGATTATGACGAATCTGCTATAATAGCCTTCAACATAATGGAAAAATTTGAAATATCGCAATTGATTGTGCTGAAAGATGGCCAATACAAAGGAATGGTGCACGTTCACGACATTATGAGAGAAGGACTTGTGTGATGTTCGTTTCTTAATTGACTATGCTTTGAGTGGCGCTATATCGGAAATTGCACATTGTACAAGTCCGGTTGAAAAAATCGAACAATAAAGTGCATATTATTTTGAATGAGCTTATTTCCATGCTCCTTTCCTCGCAACGAATTGATGCCGGCGTCGGGAATAAGATTATTGTTGATGAGATATTCAATAAAAATTAACGAAACAGGATAAGCGCCGGTAAGTATGGCAAGTCCATGATCTTCAGCAAATACCTTGTCGTAATATTTGTTTTCTTGCATTTTAATCATTGCGGCGATTTCGGGCAAAGTATATGTGCCATCATTTTCACTTATAAACATAACGAAATCTTTCTCATTGACTATTGAAACATCATTGAGCATGGGGTCGTTACGGTCGGTATCTGGGAACACTTGTAACCAAAATATTTTCCATTCATCAAAATTTTTAAAAAACATAAGCTGCTTATTATTTGTTGCTTTCATGAATGTAGTATAATTGTATTCCATAGTTGTTTTATAATGTTTTTTTTCTTCGATTTTTTCACTCTCTTTGTCCAGCAATTCTTTGTTAATTACCACAAAGAAAGCCGCTCCATTGATGTGCCATAAACCGTCGAAAAACACAAGCGAACACTTAATACTCATTTTTCCGGGTTCAAATTGCGCAAGATTTTTATCTAAAATCGACATGCTGTTACGCGCAACTTGCAGTATTGATTTGCTTTCGTCGAAAGGTGAGATCTTGATTGTTTTATCGTTGGTTTCCAATACTCTATAAGCGCAATGTCCTCGATAATCTATCTCTTTGAGTCTGTTTAAAAGACCGGCATTGCGGGTGATTTTTTTCAGCCATTCCACTACATTTATCGCCGAAGGAGTGCAAACGTCAAAAAATATTTTGCTGTTTTCTAAGAGATAAAACAGGTCTTCGAGGTTCATTCCGAGTCGCTTTGCCTGATTTTTGTCGATCTCGTTTTTTGTCTCGCTAAAACTGCGATTAGGATAATTAGTTGAAAGATACGAATTGTAATACAACCAATGCAGCAGCTGGCGTAATTCAAAAATATTACTGAACTCAAATTCGTGCAGATAGTTACGCAATATTTCGTTTTCGGGAGCAGTTTCGTATTCTTCTTCTAAAACGTCCATAATTATATCGCTAATTAATTCAATACCTATATTTTCGGGATTGATAAAAAAGTCGGCGTCTTTTTCGTTGAATTTTTCCTGCATTGCCGTCCAAACCAAAAATTGAATATCTTGTAAATTAACATCATCCTCATAATAATCTTGATCAAACGTATAGAAAGGCAATATCTTTCCGTAAAGTTTTTGATTGATTTTGCGAAAACCATCAAAAAGCCCCAATTGTGATACAACATCTTCAAAATATGCCGCCGCTTTGACAGAAAAATTTTTCAGCCGTTCAACTCCAAAATCCTTTATTAAACTGTTGGTTGATCTCAATTGCGCAAAAATCTTATTTGCTATCGAAATAAAATAAGAATCTGTATTAGACGCCATTCCCTTCGGATGAAACTGTTGAAGTTCCACAATTGGAATCCTTTTTAAATTGCGAGTTTTCATTATTAGATTTATTTTACATTATTATGCCTCATGTATGGCCCTTTGTCGCTCCAAAAGATTTCAACATTAGAGATATACCATGTATTTCCCTTATCGTTGTTGCCCTGAAAAAAGAGAAAAGTACGTCCGTCCGGAGCTTCAAAGATATGAGGATGTCCCGACTCGCTGTGATTCCATTCTCCCTTGGCGCCATTGCGCAGAAAAGGCGTGTCCGACAGGCGTGTCCAGCGTATGCCCTCGTCGCTCACGGCTACTCCGATTTGTTGCGGACGGTTATTATATGCTCCGGCATAAAACATGTACAGTTTTCCGTTACGCCGGATTAGCGATGCTCCTTCGATACAATCTTCTTCCCAGCTCAGTTCGGGCGCAAGTACCGGATGTTCAGTCGAAAGATTAGTCCACTGTCCGGCGCTGAAATCTGCACCGGCGACAGCGACGCCCAACATTTGTATTCTAAATTCCGGATCGCGCGTAGCATAATACATAAAGCATTGTCCATCAAGACAAATTACCTCCGCATCTATTGCCCTGCCGCAGGTCCATGCGCCGGACGGACTGAATACGGGATTGGAGGGATTTTTGTCGAAACTGACGCCGTCAGTGCTTGTTGCGTGGCAAATGGCGTCTTTTTCTCGATTGCCATACGTCTGATAAAAAAGATGCACTTTTCCGTCGATTACTATGGCGCACGGGGCGCAAAGCCCTTTTGCGTCGCAGGCCTGCGAAGGAATTATTTCCCCAACTCGCTCCCAATCAATCAGATTTTTACTGCGAGCGACGCCAATTCCCCATCCTTTCACAGGATTGGAGCTGTCGCCAAAAGGAGGAATGGAATAATACATCAGGTAATGTTGCTGAAAGAAAATCACATGCGGATCTTTTGCGTAAGGACGTCCATTACGAGTGCTGTCGGCAAACATCATTTGCCTTAGGGGATCTTCCCTCGTTTGCCTGCTTTGCGACAAGGACTGTGCCGATAACAAGGCATTTGTAGATAGAATAAGAAAAATTACGGCTGCGACAAAAAATTCTCGACTGCGAAATGAATTATTCATCGCACTCGGACACGATCCGAACAAACCGGCGGTTTTAACGACATATTCTTGTTGCAGATATGGCTTTATTTTCTGTAACTTACTGATGATTTCGTCTGTATTCATAACGCTGTTTTATTAAAAATTTTGCAAGCGCAAAGGTACGAATAAACCTGCAAATACCCGTGTGCCAAAATTAAAGATTCAGGATTGCAAGAACCAAGAATCAGGACAGCTACGCAGGCTGGTTCAGATTCAGGATTGCAAGAACCAAGAATCAGGACGCTACGCAGGCTGGCTTGAAAGTCTTTTTGCACGCAGACGACGCGACCGCCGTCCCGTCAGGGACGGAATGTGAAATCAATGATTCTGTTTGCAAACGGCGCTGTTTGCGTCTGGCATCAATGATTCTGTTTACAAACGGCGCTGTTTGCGTCTGGCATCAATGATTCTGTTTTTAAACAGGGCAGGGTCTTTAAAGTTCATAATGACCTTAAAGTCGGTTCAAAAAAAGTTTGAGCTGCTATGCTGCCTTCTGCCTTCTGCTTTCTGCTTTCTGCTTTCTGCCTTCTGCCTTCTGCTTTCTGCTTTCTGCTTTCTGCTTTCTGCTTTCTGCTTTCTGCCTTCTGCTTTCTGCTTTCTGCTTTCTGCTTTCTGCTTTCTGCAAAAAACATAGAGAGAAGTCTCAAAGGGCTTCTCTCTATGAAAATTATTAAAAAACACTAAAAGATAAACAGTCTTAGTCCGTCCAAAGTTTAAAGGATGACAGAGCAAAACTGTTGCCGCCTCCCGTTGAGCCGGATTTATCGACACTGAAACGGAAATACTTGAAGGGACGCGCCGCATATACCGACGAGGTGTATGTTGCGCGCGTCGTTGTGGGCATTCCCGATTTAATAACAGCTATCTTGCTGAATGTTACATTGTCCATACTTCCATACAGGCTTACGTTGTATGGCGCTCCATTGGCGTTGTTGTGCCGGGTTCCAAATTCAAACTTGAAGGCTGTGGCCGTAGCGGGCAATTCAGCCTGAATCCAATGAGGAAGCGCAACCGCAGGACTCCACTGACTGTGATAGTAGGTATCGGGGTTGTCGTCGAACAAGGCAGCAACCGAGCCTTCGTTCAAGGTCGTTGGATAATACGTAATCATTGACGGAGTTAGCGCTACCGGACTGAGGACGCTTTCTTCGGGAACATATCCTACTCCAATCAGACAAGTGCTTTTGTTCTCGTCGGGATTGATCAGGAAGGTAGGATGGCTGGTTGCGGTCAGGCGCAGCGGAAGGACGTAGTTTCCATACGATAGCTGGTCGCGATAGATTGTTACTCCGAGATTTAAGGTGGCTGAGCCGGGTGTGAAGGGTACGGTTGTGTTCATCGTATAGGCCGACTCCGGAAGGATGGGATAGTCCACCTCGTTTTCTGCATTGAAAGCGTCGAGCAGCGACTGGTCGGTAGCAACGGTGCAGGTGAAATCCCACTTGTTTTCGATTGGCAGGGTAACAGGTATTTGCATTCCTGTTGTCGCAGGGCCTCCATCTGAGAAGGTTTCCTGGTGATATCCCGTTACATCGAATTGAATCAGCGGAGTGAGAACTTCCGGAATGATGAACATCACTCCTTTGTTGGCATTTATCGAATCGGATCCGTTGTAGAGATGCAGCGGCGCCACCCATTGCTCTCCTTGAGCAAGTGGTGCAAGCGCGTCAATAGCAGCAGGGTAAAGCACCAGTTTGAAGGTAGTGTCGTACATATCCGATTTTCCAAACATAGCTTTGCCTCCTACGAAACCGAAGCAGTCATCCGGCATACAGCGGTATGAGGTATAATTAGCTGCATTGTAGGCGTCAAGAGTGGCTTGATCCATCACTCCTACATCGACGCTGGCTGTGGATTTCAGATTGTAACCTGCTTTATTGACTATCACCCGATAGTCGAAGATTTCGCCGGTTTTGTAGAGCGTCAGCGGAATTTCGCCGCTGTTGCGCAGATAGAGGATGGTGTTGTATTCATCCAGAAATTCAGCTTTATTGTCATCGCACGAGGTCGTTGCAGCCAAACAGCAGGCAGCGAACAGTGCAGTCAAAAGATATTTTTTCATCTTGATAATTATAATTAAAGTGTTATAATACTTGTTATTACCATCCGAAGTTTTGCGTAAGCAATTTGTTTCTGTCAAGCTCGCGTTGCGAGAAGGGATACAGATAGTGATTGGGGTTGAAAACCCTTGTTTCCAATACCGTACGTTGCCAAAATTCATCGGGGGTTACAGTTTTGTCGGCGCTGTTTGTGGCATTGACGTTCATTCCCCACATTATACCTCCGTCGGTTTGTTCCGCTATTTTCCAGGTGCGAGTGTCAAAATAGCGATGACGTTCCATAGCCAGCTCTACTCGTCGTTCGCGGCGGCAAAGCTCTATGAGTTCGGCAGTTGTAGCTGTCGGATATACAGTTGTAATCGGGTCGAGGCCGGCGCGGTCGCGGAGGTCGTCCCACTTGCTCATAGCCAGAGCCTCGTATCCGCCGGGAAGGCTCACTCCCCGTTTCTTACATTCAAGCACTGCTTCGATAAAGTTCAGATATGTTTCAGCAAGACGGAAGATGGGGAAAGTGATATTGCCCCAATCGCCCATGTTGTTGGCTTTGTGATCATAAAAGCGATTACAGAGGTATCCGCTTTTAGCGTAGTCGTGAGTTTGATTACCATTGCCGCCTTTGCCAAAAGAGGTGGTAGCGATGGAGGTAGAACTTGATCCGTATAACCATTTTAGTCCGCTGAAAAATACACATATATAGAAACGCGGCTCGCGATCCTTGTACATGTTTGGAGCGCTGATTGTGGAGTTGGCATGATTACTCCAGCCGGAGCTGGGATATGACCACGAGGATTTTGTAAGTTCCGTATCCTTATTATATCCTGATGCAGGGTCAACTACGGGCGAACCTGAAGCATCGTAACCGGTTATCGGATACCGTCCGTTTTTCATGGCGTATGCGTCCACCTGCTGCTGCGTCGGGCCAACGGCTCCGTATGCGTTGGTTGGTTGGCCTGTAGGAACTGTGCCTATACCCCAGTAGTATCGGTTGTTATAACGGTCTGTCCAAATTAATTCACTATTCCAATTGACTTTTGTTACTCCGTAATAGTCCTCATAAGCATTACCGTTTCCGGCGCGATAAAGTTCATAGTGTCCCAGATCCAGCACCGCCTTGGCTGCTTCTGCGGCTATAAGCCATTTGTTTGCATCGTAGGTCGCAGGGAAGAGTTGCTGACCCGATAGTTCGGGAAAATTAGGAGCTGCAGGATTTCGGACGCTGCTGTACATGGTGTTTCCATTGAACAGGTCGCGAGCGGAATACAGCGTCAAACGCGAAATAACAGCCTTGCATACTCCTTTGGTTGCGTATCCGTAGTTAATCGGCTGCAGTTGCTGCTGTGTTGGAATGGCGTTATTATCGGCACATTCGGTAAGTTCGCTTACCACATAATCGACGCACTGATCCCAGGTGTTGCGCGGGCGATACAACTCTTCGGTGCTGAGCGTAAAATCCACAAGATCATCGCCAAGAAGAAATACCGGGCCATAGTCCTGCATCAGCAGAAAGTAGTAATAAGCGCGGGCAAAACGCGCCTGCCAGTACCATTCGTCGAGCATTTCCCGTGTAGCCAGCGGGTCGGAACATCTATATACATTTTGCATAAAGATGTTACATTCGCGGATGCCGTTATAGTACGTTGCCATTCGGTAATACGGTACGCTTGAGGCGTTCCATGTTCCGAAATTGATCGATCGGTATCCACGGTCGTAAGCGATGCTACATTCGTCGGAGGCTCCAAGGTACGGATCGGCGTCGCCAACAAAAGTGCCGTTAAAATTTGGCAAGAACGACATGGCGCTCAGCCAGTATTGGCGTGTGGTAGTTCTCGACTCCCATATTTTATCGAAAGTCAGCTTCTCGTCTTCCTGACGGTCAAGAAAACTTTCGCACGACGAGAGAAACATTGCGGCGGCAAGAAAGCTCCACACGCACATTTTCTTTATATGATTCATTATGTTGTACATATTCATATTATTGATATTAGAAATTAGCATTAAGTCCTATTGTAAACACTCTGTTGAGCGGATATCCCGAGCCTTGGCTCGAGTTCTTGTTCTTTTCAGGATCCCATAGTTTGAATGGGCTGAAAGTTAGTAGATTTGTCCCTGCCACATAAAAGCGTAGCGACTTGATGAAGGTCTTGTTCAGAACCGATTTCGGCAGTGAGTATCCGATTTCTGCATTTTTCAGTCGCATAAACGAACCGTCGCGCAGCCACCAGGATGAGGTTTGGCTGTTGTTTGAGGCTCCCGGTCCGCCGCTTCCCATGCTCATTCGCGGATAAGTGGCGGTTTTGTTCTTCGCCTCCGAATAGTTTTCGCGCCAGACGTTGTCATAAATATCTTCGTTGATGGTTGCACGCTCGATATTACCTGACGAGAACAGGTTTTTGATGCTCGATCCCGACAAAAAGAAGCTGGTGTGCGATACTCCTTGAAAGAAAATATTGACGTCGAAACCTTTCCATTGAGCAGTAGCGCCGAAGCCATACACTATTTCGGGCAGATTGGTGTATCCGACAGCCACCTGATCTTGTGAGTTTACTACGCCGTCGCCATTGACGTCCTGATATTTGATGTCGCCCACACGCGGCGCACCGAATGATTGCTGAGGGCTGTTTGCGATTTCATCGTCGCTTTCAAAAAGCCCAAGCGCTATCAATCCAAAGGGTTGCCCTGTACCGTCCTGTCCGAAGGATTTGCCGATGCGGTTTTGATATTTATATTCCCAGTCGGGTTCGTCGTTATTGAGCAGTTTGTTACGGTTGTAGGTAAAATTACCTCGAGCCGTTACATTCACCTCGCCTATCTTCTGCGCATATTCAACCGTTGCATCAAAACCCTGATTGAGAGTGCTTCCGATGTTCACATACGGAATAGTGCTGATTCCTGCAAGGGCGGGCAAGCCGGCGCGTTGAAGGAAGATTCCATCGCGATTTTCGCGGAAGTAGTCAGCTTGAACTTTCACGGCTTTGAAGAGCGAAAATTCCAGTCCAAGATTCAGTTTTTTAGCTTCTTCCCACGAGGCAGTCAGATTTTCCACTTCTCCCATGCGGATACCTGCACCACCCTGATTTCCTGCTTCTCCGTATTGCCATGTACCGCCGGCTACTATCGTGGATTCATAGACCCAGCGACGCGCTCCTCCGATGTCGTCGTTACCTACTTTGCCATAAGAAGCTTTGATTTTCAGCATATCAACGACGTTCTTTATCGGTTCGAAGAATCCTTCGTTAGAAACCATCCAACCGACAGCTGCTGCGGGGAAAAATCCGAAGCGATGTCCTCGCGCAAAGTTTTCCGAACCGTTGTAGCCGAGGTTCACTTCGGCGAAGTATGTGTCCTTGAAAGCGTAAGTCAATCTGCCGGCAAGTCCTTGATTCTTATATGGCAGCGAAAGATTTATGTCGTCTGTCTGCGTATTGACGCGCACTTTGTGATTATACAGCAGCAGCGCTCCAACGCGATGCTTTTCGGCGAACAGACGGCTGTAGTTCAGCGAGCCTTCCATGTAGGTGGTCATCGTACCGCTGCGACTGATGGAGTACGCCAGGTTGTTGTTTCCGGTGTGTACAGGGTCCCATTCTCCGTCGCCGTTACCGTCGTCGTATATGAGATTACCCTCGGCGTCCCGTCCTCTTGCGTGGTAGAAGGTAACTTCCTTTGCATATCGTTGCGAGGTGGTATTCCATGCGTCCCATGAAAATTTGAGATTGGCTTTCAATCCTTCCAGCGGACTCCAAAGCGCTCCGACGTCCTGAGTAAGCCCTAAGAGCGATTGTGATGAATTCCAGAACTGTTGGCGATAGCCCGAATGAACCAGCAAGTTCCATGGATTGTAGCCCGAATCGGTCGAAGGTCCCGACAGTCTTCCGTCCGAATATTCAAAAGGAAAAGCGTTTGGCGAGGTCAGGAAAGAATAAGTCCAAATGTTGTCGTCGTTGTCGGCAGCTCCCGGCCCGTATTTCTTTTCGTAGATATTGGCCAGATTGACATTCAGCACCGTACTTTTGGTCAGATTGAGATCCAAGTTAGCGCGGAAATTGTACTTGCTGTACTTTATGGACGAATCGTAACCATAAATGTTTCCGGCGCTTTTGTAGATAGAACTTTCGTTGTAGAACGAGCCGGATACATAGTACTTTACGATGTCCGTACCTCCTGTAACATTGACATTGACCCGCTGGTTGGTAGCATAGTCGTCAAACAAAGCCTTCAACCACTCTACGTTAGGATACAGGTCGGGGTCAGATCCGTCGCGATACTTTTGGATTTCGTCAGCGCTGAAATAGTTGCTTCCAAAGGCTTCGTTGTACAGATCAGCCCATTTGTCGGAGCCTAACATCTTGGGAATCCGCATCGGGCTGGTAAAACCGAACTCGGTACGCGCCTTGATAGAAGGTTTACCGACGCTTCCTTTTTTGGTGGTGATGAGAATAACGCCGTTAGCGCCACGCACACCGTAAACCGCCGAAGCAGAAGCGTCTTTCAGAATCGAAAAAGCTTCGATATCTTCGGTATCCACCAAATCGAGTTCGCGCTCGATACCGTCCACCAGAACTAACGGAGTAGCAGTGCCTTTGAACGAGGATACGCCACGGATAAAAAAGTCCGCAGCGCTGCTCTTTCCGGGTTCGCCCGAGCGCGTCATTGCCACTATTCCCGACAACTGTCCGGCTAAAGAGCTGGAAATGGACGAACCGGGAATCACAAGTTTGGTTACGTCCAAAGTGGAAATTGCGCCTACCACGCTGGCTTTACGCTGACTACCGTAGCCAACTACAACGACTTCTTCAAGCTCGTCTCTGTCGGCCACCATCGCAAGATCGATGGTATTCTGTTCGAGTATAGCTACTTCCTGTGTTTTCATTCCTACGAATGAAAATTCCAGTACTCCGCCAACTCCATCAACAGTAATGCTGTAACGGCCATCAACGCCCGTGATGGAACTTACAGAAGAGTTTTTCAGCCACACGCTTACGCCAACGAGAGTTTCTTTGGATTCTCCATCGCTGACCACGCCGGTGATGACGCGCCTTTGCGGTTGCTGATCGACTGCTTCATTTGTTTGATTTACTGTCGATTCTTTACTTTTTACTGCATCGGGATTCTCTCCGGCAAAAGTATAAACGGAGCAGAATAGCAGAGGCATAATGGCGAAAACTCTAAGATTTCGCCGATAACATAACAATTTTTGCTTTTGCATCATGGTACACTAAGTTTGTAATTGAGTAATGTGGTTTTAATATATTAAGTCTTAGGGTTATGCTATAAAATAACACAAGCCGTTCCGAAAGGTTTTCGCTTGTGAGAACAAAGGCGAAAACGCTTTGAAACAGCCGTATCAAAGGGAAACACAGGTTATGGCCTGTTATGTCTTGATTACTCTTGCGTAATCTGTTTGATGTCAGTAAATTACGGGGGGGGGGGGGGGGTGATTGTTAATATGGCTCTTACACCGTTAAGGCGCAAGATAAAAAGCTGACACATTGCACAAAACACCCTACGCCGGCAGGCGGCGAAACGAAGTGTCAAAGGCAATATGTCAGCAACTAAAACCATACCACATCATGTTTTTTTCGGCGGCAAAGATAGAGCTTTTTTTAATTGCAAGAACCAAGAATCAGGATTGCAAGAATCAAGACGCTGCGCAGGCTGGTTTGATAGTCGTTTTGCACGCAGATTTGACTGCGTAGCGTCTTGGCTCATGGTTCTTACAATCCTGAATCATTCTTAATTTTTAATTTACTGCGTAGCGTCCTGGCTCTTGATTCCTGTAATCTTGGCTCTATCTATCTATCTATATTCGCCTACGTTATTGTCGTTTATTCGTGTTACGTCCTTCGCCGGCGTCGGATACGATTTCGAGACTATTTCGGACTTCAAAGCATTGATTTGCTCTTGAGTAATAGTAAATCTTGCTGTTCCGTAATCGTTAACTTCGATGTCAATAGGCGAAAGAAATCCCCATTTTTGGAAGAAATCCAGCATGTTAGTTTGAGAAATATTGCACACATTTCTCACAAAATCGAGCTGAAAACGTCCATCGGTCGTATTGCCCGGCATGGTGTAGTTTGGCGTTGTGCGGTAATGCTCAAACAAATCCTGATAAAAATCGGTACGTTTTCCGGCTTCTTGAAAATACAGATAAAGCTGCCAGAAAGGAACCAACTGCACAAAGAGATCGCCTATCTGGTTATGAGTAACGTTTTGACCGGCTTCGTTTTTATTGACCACGTTCTCTAAGCCATCACTATATGTTTTCCCTATAAGTCTCGAAGGATTTCCAAATTTTGTTTGCACGTAAAGCGAATAAATATTGGTTGTTACTTCCGTCATTCCCAGCCATTTCATTCCGGGACGCACTTGATTGACATGTCCTATTTCGTGCGCCGGCCCCCAGATTTCGCTTGTGGTAAAAAGAGAGTAAGTCAGGAGTTTAGCCACGGTGCCAATGGAATAAGCCGTATGGTACGAAGTGGCGTACATCAAAGCTGCGGTGGGATTATAATCCTGATGGCAATATACTCGATTGCGATACTTTTTGTTGTGTTTGTGCATGCCCATGAGTTCGTGTTCGAAATAAACCAAGGTATCCCAGGCTTCGATAAGCGCTTTACCGTCAGGAGTATTAGCTCGGAATTGCGTAGTCGGGAAAGTGAGATGTGCATATTTTCCAACTAAATCAAAATCAGCATATACCGCTTTTGCCAGCAGACGAGTCCAGTCGGCAGCAGTATGTTTTGTGCGGTCGAAATATCCATTTACTTGTCCGGTTACAATATTGATTTTCACTGCCGAAGCATTGTCAGGCTCTGTCGTGTGATACATTACATAAATCAAACCCTTGTTTGTAGTTTTGATTTTGTTTTCGCCCTTTTGCAGGAAATAGCTTGAGCGCGTGCCGAAACCGCCGGTCGAAAGATCGATAATTGCCAGCGAAATATTCTGACTGTGAGTATCGTCCACCAACGCCACCAAGTCCTTGTTTGCGGCTACGTATATTCCGGTTGGATTATCTAACTGACTGTATGGATTGGTTTTGTACATCGCTGCATCAAGGTCGGGATTTGCCCAGGCGCGATAAGTCTGTACTCGAAATTCGCTTTCGTAATCGTTATGAAACAGACGATTAGCAAGATCTTTAAAAAAGCTGCTTCCGATATTATTTATCATTGCCTGAGTTACATTCGCTTTCAATTGCGAGCATGAAGCGTCGGTAAAAATCAGAGTATAGTCGAATCTATTCGTATCACGTCGGTAAAATTCCATTTCGGCGCAGCTCACATAATCGCCGTCCGCATCGCCGGTACCTGACTGAACTACAAAGCGTATCGACGTTGGATTTTGCAAAGGCGGGTCGAAAGTGATTCGACTTGGCGAGCTGGAACCGTTGAAATCATAGTCGCCATATTTCGTCAGCAAGCCGCCGTTTTGAGCCACATACAGTTCAAATGCTTTGAAACGGCCGTTGCCTCCGTCGGGGCGCGGATGATAGACAAGATAATCCATCTCGGTTACGGCGGAAAAATTGTAGGTCAGCGTTACCGGAAACACAGTCGCTCCGCGCCATCGCGAATGGTACAATGTGTTCATGAGTCCGTCGTAGGATTTTTGGATGGCTCCATCGCCTTGAGCCTCTGAAGCTGTGGCCGATGCTACGGTTAATTTGATGTCGTTAGACAGCGAAGATGTTTCCACATGATAAGCAGCCTGCTGCACCATAACGCTGGCTTTGATTTTGCCGCTACTCAAAGTAACCATTGCATTTCTACTGATGTCGTTAGAATTGCTCGACACAATGATTTTCAAGATGTTGTCGGCAATAGAAACTCGGCACCAATCCACCGCCCAATCCGAAACGGAGAGATCAATGCTTTCTACATTTTGATTGACAGCAATCAAAATACTATCGCGGTTAGATCCGAATGAGGCCGAAGACCTTTCCGGAGTGATGAATTTGTCGTCTTTCGACGAGATTGGTTCGTCTTTTTTGCAGGCGAAAAGAAGAATAATCGCTGCTGTTATCATTACGAACTTGCTTGATGTAAATACTTTCATATTCTTTATTTTTAAATTAAGTTTATAATATCCATCAACACAAAGGTAGATATTAATTATGAATTGTGAAAAAAGGGCGAAATATTAAATTGAGGTGCTAAGATGGTTGTTTAGTTCATGTCAATATTCTTCTGAAATAAAAGGCTGAGTAATTGCAAGCCCCGCAGGGGCGACACTTTATTAACCGTAGGC
>JAITGD010000160.1 GCA_031280885.1 Prevotellaceae bacterium
TGTCCCATCAGCGTAAACAGCAGATAGAAAATGAATTGATAATGCTGCTCGTTCTTTTGTTTTTTCCTGACGACGTTGTAGGGAATTGAAGCATAAAAGGCTTTGAGCTGTACCATAAATCCTTCCGTATCGCCGTTGCGCAAACTGCGGACGAAATTCCCTGCAAAAAAGGAAGTTAGAGTGGAAATCTGTGCAGGAGCATAAACGGGCAACAAGTTTCTCATAAAACCGTATTTAACCTCCTCGTTTGGAAAACCGAGACGATAAACTCCGTAATCGGCTTCGTAGTCTTTGATAGTCAGGTATCCACTCTGGTAAAGCAGAGGTATTATGCTTGTTTCTCCCGGCCGGTAATCTTTGAGTTCCTTTGTGGAAATGATAGTATCACGGTCGAAATCGCGAGGGTTAAGATTTTCACTCTCAACACGTCGAGCCAGCATATCGGGCGTGCCTGTTTCGAACCAGTAGCTATCGAATATGCGCGAATGAAATGCGTTCAAAAGGCTAAATGGATTATAAACACCTTCGCTTTCAGGCGCAAACAAGTATCCATCGTAATTTTTCTTCATTTCTGCGAGTACTTGCTCCTTAGTCATCTTTCGGCGTTCGGCGAAAGATTCCAGTTCGGGCTGAAAATTATCCAACAACTCCTTTTCGGTTATCCCGCAGACTCCTGCGTATTTTTCATCCATAGATATGTCTAACAGATGATTCAAGTCGCTGAAGATGCTGACTTTCGAGAATTTCGTTACGCCTGTCAGACACACAAAACGCAGATACTCATCCATACTTTTCAGCACGCCGTAAAAACCGCGCAGAGCGACGCGAATGTCTTCGTGAACTTTCAAATCGTCCATCGTGCCGAGCAAAGGTTTGTCGTATTCATCAACCAGCACCACAACTTTTCGACTTGTTTGTTCAAAAGCGGTTTTGATGATCTTTTTGAAACGTAGAGAATACTCCGGTTCTTCGGTTTTGATTTTCAATTGCTCTTCATACTCTTTTAAAACATCATTCAACACATTTTTAAGCGTTTGCAAACTTGTGTACGCCGCTTGATTGAAATCGATATAAATCACCGGAAACTCCGTCCATTCCTTTTCCAACTCGGCGACGGCAAGTCCCTCGAAAAGATGTTTTTTCCCCTCGAAATATGCTCTCAGTGTGGACAAAAACAGACTCTTTCCGAATCGTCGAGGACGACCAATAAAATAGGGAACGCTCGTTTGAGCAAGTTTGTAAACATACTGAGTCTTATCAATATATACATATTTTTCGGTACGCAGTTTTTCGAAATTTTGTATGCCAATCGGTAGTTTTCTAATGTCAGTCATAAGCGGAAATATTTAAAAACACGCTGCAAAGTTAATTCATAATTAATTTCTCTACGATAAGGGGGAAATATTTGTATTCCAGCGCGTGAATCTTTTCGGCAAGGCTTTCGGGGGTATCATTTTCGTCCAGCGAGCAAGTTGTTTGAAAAATAATATCTCCTTTGTCGTATTCGCTGTTTATGTGATGTATAGTTATTCCCGACTCTTTTTCGCCGGCGTTTATCACAGCTCGATGTACGTTCATTCCGTACATTCCTCGTCCGCCGAACTTTGGCAATAGGGCAGGGTGTATATTGATTATACGCCGGCGGAAATTTTCGAGCAAGTTGCTGGGCGCCAGCCATAGAAAACCGGCCAGAATCAGCAGGTCAATTTCGTAGCGATTCAATATATCCAGCACTTCGTTACTGCCATAAAATTCGTTTCGTCCAAACACTTTCACGGGGACATTCATTCTTTCGGCACGTGCAATCGCGCCCGCATCTTTTTTATTAGTCAGCAGCAATCGCACTTTTATTGAATCATGCGATGCAAAATATTCCATCAATCGCTGAGCGTTAGTTCCCGCTCCTGAAGCAAAAATAGCAAGATTAGTCAAGGGTCAATAATTTTATATGGATTGTAAATCAAATACATTCTTCTTTTTGATACCTCAGTATCCCGTTTATTCGAGATGCAAAGATAGTTGCTTTATTAAAATAATTATTACTTTTGCGGCGCAATCCGGCTCGTTGTATCGAGCCAAACGGGGATGTTTGGTTTTGACAGCAAGGCAAATCGGAATGTAAGCATGTCGAGCGTCGAGAAGCCGGCTCGTAAATCCCGGAACTCAAGCCTTAAATGGCGACAACAACTATGCTCTCGCAGCCTAATACGCTAGGCGTATTTGCAGGCTTAATCGAGCAACCCAAGGCGGTTGTTTGACGAGGATCCCGCAGTTGGCTCTCTTTTCGGCTGACTTGCAACGGGGTTTCATCTTTCGAGAAGATAGCGCGGACGACGCCTTTAACTCCGTGCGAAACTTATAAGGCTAAGGATAAGGTCGGCCATCTTTTCGGCAAGCCTTTTCTCTAAAATTAAAGGAAAGATAAACATGTAGAAAGCGTTTGGGTTACTTGTTTGGACGCGGGTTCGACTCCCGCCATCTCCACAGTTCTGTAAACTTCGTAGAAACAACGAGTTTATGGACAGAAAATCAACAATATATTCTGCAACAATTGTTCTTTGCCTGCGGGAAGGCGGGCGGCACGGCGATTTATACCGTTTCGGGCATCTGCCGCTTGTGCAGGAAATTGACTCGCTAACTTGTATGGTAGAGGGCTATCAGCGGCAACGCTCCGAAAAATGCTATGTTTTAATTTTTAATTGATTGCGTAGCCGTCCTGGGATGTTTTTTATTTTTCATAAAGCAAAAATATATGAAATCTTGATTAGTCAATACTTTTGTCAGAATATCGAAAAAAAGCATACCTTTGCAAAAGGTTACACGTTTAGTATCTAAATGAAATTTCAAACTAATGGATAAGATTAGACAACTTCCCCCTTTGTTATTCCCGAAGTAGGTACAACACAATGATTCTCAATTATCAAGCCAGATTGCGCAGCTGTCCTGACTTTTGGTTCTTGCAATCTTGGCTCTTAAAAAATCTTAAAATCACAAGAAAAAGCTGAAATTGACGCTGCCGTATCGACGAATTTCGACGAAGCGCTCGTGATACGAAAAATCGTGTCGTACCGAATGTTCGAGTATCAGCAATCCGTCGGGATTGAGCAGAGTTTTTTCTGCTACAAGCGAAGGTATTTCTGCCACACGGGGATTATCGTATGGAGGGTCGGCAAAAATCACGCTGTATTTTTCGGTGCAAAATTTCAGAAACTTGAAAACGTCATTACGGATCACATGTATTTGTGTGAAACCAAGCTCCTTTGCTGTTTGTCGGATATATCCGGCGTGCCTTGGTTCTATTTCCACAGCGTCGATATTTTTGCAGCCGCGCGAAGCAAATTCAAATGAAATTCCGCCGGTTCCGGCAAAGAGATCGAGCATTTTGGCCGACTCGAAATCCATCCTGTTTTGAAGTATGTTAAACAGACTTTCCTTAGCGAAATCCGTAGTAGGTCTTGCCTTGAAAGTTCGCGGCGGAGTCAAAGTTTTTCCTTTGCAAAGGCCTCCTATTATTCGCATTCGTGCAAATTTAGCAATCCGTAGTAGCGATACGAGCGCTCGTAGCCAACGAGCAGGGTCATTCTTCGATTGTGTTCAGCCTCAAGCGAAGGCAAATAACGCGATAGTTCATCGATGTCCTGGCTGCTTATTTCGCCCGAAACTCGAATCGGAGTATCTTCAGCTACTCCAAGCTGTTTTACGACGGCAGAGATATAATAAAGAGCATCCATATTGTCGTGAATATCAAACACATTATGAAACTGTAATTTACCTTCGTAGAACAAATTCATGTCGGCAAAGCCCGGATGGAAACTTACCAGCAGATTATTTCGTCGGATTCTTGTTAAATCGTATATCGATTTGTACGCCTGGTTGATAAAGGCGATATTTTGCTGATATTTTGCAATTTCCACAACTACCGGACTTGGCAGAGCAAACACACAGTAGCATTTCAATTCGGGAAGATGTTTGTATCGTATCTCGTCCAATTCATCCAGAGTGTGCATAAATTCGAGATAGTTTCGCAGACGGCTTTCTGTGAACAGTTCTTCGGGAATCAGGGTACTTTTCGGCGACACATAAATACAATTGCAGGAAGGATACCGGATTTTCAGAATACGGTCGTTTTCAATTATTTCGGCAATTGCCTTGCTCTGGTCGGCGTAATCGCTTACGCTTTTTCCGTAGCCGATGTTTTTAAGTACAACGTGTTTATTATGAGCGACGTCGTATATGCAAAAAGAAAATCCATTCAAATCAATTTGAATGGATAATCTGTATTTTTCGATTCTTGCAAAGTCGAAACTTTTGTCGATGAAATCCGGCACGATGCTTGTTTATTATTGAGCGTCAAAAAGCCCTCGCATCTTTGCGCGATGCGAGGACATAGGGCGCAAATTTCGATTATTCCCAGTTACCTGCGTTATTATTAGGCTGGTCGATGCTGCCTACTTTTACTCCCGGCCATTTATTCATCTTCTTTTGATCGTCGTTAAGATTTACTATCAATTGACGATCAAGGCCTCTCAGATAAACGTCGTTGTTTACGCCGGCTTCGAACAGAGGAATCATGATGTTCGATATTGATTTGTACATCACAGCTTTCATCTCGAACTCATCGCCAACGATGGGGACGTAACGCAGAGAATCAATATTGAACTTCTCGTTTATTTTGAAGACTTTCAACACTTTGGATAAGGTGTCGCGGGCAGGAATCCTGATAGTGTCGCGACGAACTTCGCCTCTTGCAACAGCGGCAGTGTCGTCCATCGAACCGATTTGTCTTACCACGCTTACGTTTCCCTCTTTGAAGTAGTGAATCAAGGAGTCGAAACTTTCGGTAAACTTGCCGTGTTCGTCTTTATAAGACGATTGCAGGCTGCGGATATCGATTAATCTTTCGACCACAAGGTCTTTTCTGTGTTGGACTGCCTGATTAAAACGAATGGGGTGCATCAAGCTGTCGTAAAGTAGGTAAGCCAATACTGCGATGGCGATTCCAATGACGATTTGTAGAATAGTTTTCATTGCTGATTTTATTAAAGTTACATTTCTTTGTATGTCAAATCATTTTTTAATTATGTTTGTGCAAAATTACACAAAAATTACAATGTATCGATATATATTTCCAATTAAATTTTTATTCAATGATTAATGATCATATTATCAGTCTTATAAAACAGAAATTAAATTACGCTCCAACCCTCGAACAGGAGAAAATCATCGTCAAATTGTCGCTATTTATCGCCGATCGAGGCTCCGATTTCACCTTTTTGTTGAAGGGTTACGCCGGCACCGGCAAGACTTCGCTGGTGGCAGCTTTGGTTAAAGCTTTGAACGAGCTGAAAATCCGCACTGTACTGATGGCGCCTACAGGACGCGCAGCCAAAGTTTTCTCTTCGTATGCTTCGACTTCGGCCTGTACTATACACAAAAAGATTTACCGTCAGAAGAGTATCGAGGGTGGAACGGGACTTTTTGCTCTGGCTCCAAACATGCACAGCGACACTGTTTTTATCGTCGATGAAGCCTCGATGATTGCAAGCGGCTCATACGAACAGTCGGTTTTTGGCTCGGGTAACTTGCTCGACGATATGATGGAATACGTCAAGAGCGGAAAACGTTGCAAATTGATAATCGTAGGCGACGACGCACAGTTGCCGCCTGTGGGATTTCCGATAAGTCCGGCCTTGGATATAAGCCGGTTAAAGATGTATGGCGATTGCGTTTCGGCTGAATTGACCGAGGTGGTCAGGCAAAGCGCCGAATCGGGAATCCTATTCAACGCTACTGCAATCAGAAAACAAATTGAAAATAAGGAGGTTCATCATCCGGTCTTTCACTCGGAAGGTTTTACTGACATCGAATTTGTATCCGGCTACGATTTGCTCGAAGCAATATCCGACGCTTATTCTCAGTATGGACGGGAGGAGACTATAATTCTCTGTCGTTCAAATAAAAGAGCTAACAGATATAACGAAGGTGTGCGCCGAAGCGTGCTTTATATGGAGGAGGAAGTGGAATCGGGCGACCGTCTGATGGTGGTGAAAAACAATTATCAATCGTTGAAAGATGTGGAAGAAACCGATTTTATAGCCAACGGCGATATGGCGCGTGTGCGCAGAATCAGAAAGTATTACGAGCGCTACGGAATGAGATATGTCGATGCCGACATCGAACTTGAAGATTACGGTGGAATCGAAATCGATGCAAAACTGATTTTAGATACTCTTACCATCGAATCGGCTTCGCTATCAGCAGAAAAGAATCGCGAACTTTTCTATGCCGTGTGCGAAGATTATGCTCATATCGGCGATAAACGCAAACGCTTTAACGCTGTGCGCGACGACCTATTTTTCAATGCCTTACAGGTGAAATTTGCATACGCCGTAACTTGCCACAAAGCGCAGGGCGGGCAATGGAAATGCGTCTTTCTCGACCGTCCGTATTTTCCCGACGGAGGCTTCTCTTTCGAGGATTTACGCTGGTTTTATACCGCCGTAACTCGCGCTGTGGATAAATTGTATTTGGTTAATTTTTGAAAGGGATTACAAGATTGCAAGAACCAAGAGCCAGGACGCTACGTAGGCAATTATGAATTATGAATTATGAATTATGAATTGCCTGCGGCGGCGGCTTTGATTGTCTTGCACTTGATTGTCTAAGGCCGAACCCTGTTTCATCAATCCAGACTGCGTAGCTAATTCATAATTCATAATTCATAATTCATTGGTTTTCTGTTTTTACAATCCTGGCTCTCTCTTCAAGATAGCGTCGATTTCCGTCAAAGATAGGCCGGTCAAATCGGAAATATCTTCAAGGGAATAGCCCTTTTTTGCTGCCCGAATCACAACTTCGGCTTTACCTTTGGCTTCTCCTTCGGCTCTACCTATGGCTTCTCCTTCGGCTCTACCTTTGGCTTCGGAGTCGAACATCATACCTTGTGCAGCTAAGATGGTGTTCAGATATCTATCGTAGATCTCAAGTTCCTTTTTTGAGTAAGCGCTTTTT
>JAITGD010000183.1 GCA_031280885.1 Prevotellaceae bacterium
TCGAAATATGTGCAGGACTTTTTGAGGTACAAATTTTCCGGCGTGGTCGATCACAAGGTCATATTACCGGAATTGCGGGCAGTTTGGCGTTTGAATCTTCAATCGCGCGCGGGTTCTTATACAGATTTCGATTCGGGGCGAGAAACGGCTTATCCGGCGATATTTATTGCGGATGTTAAGTTGAGTTATTCGGTCAAGAATTTTTCGGTTTTTGCCGTATTCGAGAACTTATTCGACAAGCCATATATGGACATTGCAAATGTCAAACAGTCAGGGCTGTGGATTAAAACAGGTTTGATGGTCAAGATAAGGTAACGATAGTCCTTCGCGGAATTTTGATTGATACTGTCTCAGTGGTTAATCCGTTTATATTATAACGGGCGAATCTGCTGGGACAGTTTCATTTAAATTTTTCCAGCATAGCCAAAGACTGACTCCAAAGTCTATCGGCTAAATTCCGGTCGGAGGCCTGTGGATTTGTTGTTCCGGTCTTTTTTTTATTTTGATAGTAATTACCGGAGGTCCAATCATTCCCATCGATTCCTTCGGCAAAATACGCTAAACGTTCGCCGCCTTTTTCGGGTGAGGCCAAAAATATTTTCAGAAACGAATGATAAACTCGATTTAAAAGGCTGTTTGTGTCGCCGGCAAAATTGCTGGCTATCACTCCGGGATGAAATGCAACTGCCGATAAACCCTCGGCATGATAACGATGGTGTAAACTTTTAACATGCAGGATATTCGCAAGTTTTCCGTTGCCATATACTCTGTTTGCTTTGAAGCCGCTCCATTTCGATGGTTTTGATTCGGGATTCTGTTCAGGTTCAGCGCCTTTCCAGCTGTTCAGATCGTCGATGTCTATATGTCCGAATAATTTAGCAGCTATGCTTGAGGTATTGACGACCGTAGCCTTGCTTTTTATCAACACGTTAAGCAATTTATAAGTCAGCAGAAAAGGCGCCAGATGATTTATTTGGAAAGACTTTTCGAATCCGTTTTTTGTTTTTATCGGCCCGTTGAATATCCCTCCGGCGTTATTGGCAAGTACGTCGATATGAGAGTATTGCTTTAACAATTCGTTTGCCAGATCGGAGACTTCGTCGAGATTCTCGTAATCGACGGCAAAATACCGTTCTGCTTTTGTTTGTTCTGCTATATGCTTGATTTTTTGCGGCGTCCGTCCGACGAGAACCAGTCGATGTCCATGTTGCGAAAGTATCCGTGCCGCTGCTGCACCGATTCCGTCGCTTGCTCCTGTCAGGACGATTAATTTCTGCATTTGCCTGATTTTAAAAATCGTGCAAACACTGCCGACAACAGAATGTAAGAGGCTATTCCGAGGCTTAGCCCTAGTATTCCGAACAAAATCAGGAAAGTTGCGGTGAAAATCAAAAGGAGAATCTGCGGGAGATATTTTCTTGCGAAAGCCGAAAATGAGTTTTGTTTCTTGATTTTCAGCGAAAACATCGGCAATTCGCATATCAGCAGAAAAGAGAGAATAGGTATCAGCGCGGCTGTCAGATAGAATAAAATTTCGCCGTCGATGCGATTCTGCATAAAGGGTAATCCGC
Source organism: Prevotellaceae bacterium (assembly GCA_031280885.1). Classification (GTDB taxonomy): domain Bacteria; phylum Bacteroidota; class Bacteroidia; order Bacteroidales; family UBA932; genus JAIRLF01. The sequence continues at coordinate 1,572 of JAITGD010000183.1, forward strand.
ATATTATCAGAGCGCAAGCGGGAGTTGGCAGTCCTATAAATGATTCGCTTTGACGCTCGTCGATGTTAAATTTAGCAAGCCTCAGAGCCGAAAACACGACTATCAGAAAGGCGAGGAAGGGCGCGAAAACCGGCCATCCGTCGGGAAGCCCTTGCCGGAGAAGCGAATAAATCATAGCCGATGGAGCCGCGCCAAAACTGAGCGCATCGGCAAGTGAATCAAGCTGTAAGCCCAGTTGAGAACGAGCATTTAGCAAACGTGCTGCAAATCCGTCGCAAAAGTCGAAAACCGCGGCGGCGAAAATAAAATACGCCGCCGTTGCGGTATCGCCTTCGATTGCCAGAACCATTGCCAAACATCCGCTGAATAAGTTCAAGGAAGTGATGGCGTTAGGGATGTTTTTCCGTATCACTTTCGGCGATTTTGGACGTGAAATGTTACACGCAGTTCAGTGCAATTTGCGTTTTCAGGAAATGTACTGTTCGTATGCTTCAGCATCCATCAAATCAGCCACTTCGTCGGGATTAGAGATTTTTATTTTAATCATCCATCCGGCGCCGTAGGGGTCTTTGTTTACTCGTTCCGGAGCGGCTTCGAGTTCGGGGTTCACTTCGATTACTTCACCTGCAATCGGCATAAAAGCGTCAGCAACAGTTTTAACGGCTTCGATAGCGCCGAAAATATCGTCCTTATCTAAGGATTCACCTTCCGTTTGTATGTCCACGAAAACGATGTCTCCCAGCTGACTCTGTGCGAAATCCGTTATTCCAATTGTTGCTACATCTGCTTCGATTTTAGCCCACTCGTGTTTGTCCGAGTATTTCAATTCCGATGGTACGTTCATGATAAATTCTGTTGTTATAAAATATTTTAATTATTAGTGATTTTCTGTTGATTACCAATTCTTTTCAGGCTGATTCTGCTTTGCCTGTTTTGCTTTCAGTTTTCTGACTTTTTCCTGTGTGCGTTTTTCGTCATTTTCAATGGCATTCAGTATCTGGCTGGCTTCCTGTTTGCTCATTTGCTGCTGCTTAGCTTGATTTTGTTCTTCTTGATTTTGCTTGTCTTGATTATTTTTTTCCTGATCTTGTTTGTCCTGATCCTGATTTTGTTTATCCTGATTATCTTGTTTGTCTTTGTCCTGATTATCTTGCTTATCCTGATCTTGTTTGTCCTGTTTGTCCTGATTATCTTGCTTGTCCTGCTTGTCTTGTTTATCCTGATCTTGTTTGTCCTGATTATCTTGTTTATCTTGATTATTCTGATTTTGATTCTGTTGTTGCTGTTCTTTCAATTTTTTTTGAGCATAAGACAGATTTGCTTTTGCCTCATAATCAGACGGATTTGCTCTCAGCGAGTTTTTGTATGCTTCAATGGCTTTGTCGTACTGTTCGAGCTGCAAAAAAGCGTTGCCCGTGTTGTACGACGACTCTGATTTGAGTTTGCTTTCCGACAGTGAACCAAAGGTTTCTATGGCTTCCTGATACTTTTCCTGTCGATAGAGTGCATCTCCAAGATTGAATCCGGCGTTTACCGATTCGGGGTTTTTCTCCAAAGCAACTCTGTAGGCAGAATCGGCCGCCGCGTAGTTTTTGTTTTCGTAACTTTTGTTGCCTTGCCCTACAATTCGTTTAACCGACTTGGTATCTTTCTTTTGAGCATGAATTTCGCTTGCCGTAAACGACAGCAAAAAGATCAAAATACAAAAGCGTATAAGCGTAAACATTTTCATTATCAACAAGTATTCTTCCCGTTTATAATCTACAATTCCGCCGCAAAGATAGAGTTTTTTTCAAGAGCCAAGATTACAAGAACCAAGAGTCAGGACTTTTGGACAGTCTAAAAGTCCTGATTCTTGCAATCTTGGCTCTTGGTTCCAAACGTCCTGATTCCTGCAATCTTGGCTCTTGGTTCCAAAACCCTATTTTGCAATCACCTTAAATTCAGTACGTCTATTCAGTTGTCGGCCGTCTTCGGTATCGTTGCTTGCAACGGGCTGTTCAAATCCGTAACCTTTATGAGATAGTCGCGAAGCGTCTATACCTTTAGAAGTCAGATAATCTACAACTGATTTAGCTCTGTCGTCCGACAATTTTTGATTGTGCGCTGCCGAACCGCGATTATCTGTGTGTCCCGAGAGTTCGATTTTCAGTGTCGGTCTCTCTTTCAGCAGATTAAGAAGTTCGGTCAATTCGTAAACAGATTCCGGACGCAGGGTCGATTTGTCGGTATCGAAGAATATGTTGCGCAATACGATTTTGCTGCCTATATCGAACTTTTTCAGATCGATATCCTTCACTACTTCCTGATATCCGCGAGCTGCCGGAATGTCAAAATTTTCCGAATGGAACAGATAGCCTTCGGACTTGACCGAGATTCCATAATTTATACCCGAAGGCAGCGAAACCAGATAACGTCCTGTTTTACTGTTCGATTCAAGTGTAGCTATGACCATGTTTTTTAGATTGTCCACCAGAATTATGCTTGCTCCGACTGGATTTTTAGTGTCGTTGTCGCGGATAAGTCCCTTCAACAGAGTAAGATTCGACGAAGGTAATTCTACTGCTTCTTCTACCACTTTCTCGCTGACGGGATTGGTGCGATATGCTATCAGCATGTCTTCTGAATTTCCAATTAATTGTTTTTCAGCGCCAAGGAAACTGATCATATACAAATCATGGTCGCCCTTGCCGCCTTCGCGCGCCGACGAAAAATAACCATGTTTTCCGTTGGCCGACAGCACGAAAAACAAATCATCGTCGGGCGTATTCACTGGAAATCCCAGATTTTCGGGTTCGCTCCATTTTCCGGTTTCGTACACCGATTTGAATATGTCGAACCCGCCGATGCCGGCATGTCCTTTTGAGCTGAAATACAATGTTTTGCCATCAGGATGTATAAAAGGACACAATTCCTCGTATTCCGTATTTATGTCCGGTCCCAGATTTGTAGCCTCGCTCCATTCCCCTTTTGCGTTGATGCGCGACATGTATATATCGTGTCCGCCAAAGCCTCCGGGTCTGTCGCTTATGAAATAAAGCGTTTTGCCGTCGGCCGAAACGGAGGCCTGCGACTCGTGATATTTTGAATTGATTTTCGAGCCGAGACTTTTTGGTTTCGACCAACTATCGCCTTTCAAGACCGATTCGTAGATGTCGCCGCCATTGTCCATGCGATAAAGAAAAAGTCGCTGCCCGTCGGCCGAAATCCCGATTACTGCGTCATGATCTTCGGTATTCAATGGTTTTCCGGCATTTGCGGGATTACCCCAGCGTCTCCGTCCTTCGCCGTTTGCAAAGTAGATGTCTTCGTTGAATTTGCCATATTCATCGCGTCCGCCTCCGGTGGTATTGTCGCGGCACGAGGTGAACATCACCACCGATTCGTCGGCGCTGATAACCGGACCGTATTCCGGAAAGGCTGTGTTCAAATCCGAAATATTGTCAATAAAAACTCGTATTGGATTGTCTTTTAGCTTATTTCCTGTCTTACATTCGGTGATATATTTATCCACTCGGCGCAATGTTTCTGCTTCTTTGGCTCCAAGTTTGGATTTGTACGCAGCGTATGCTTCGATTGCCTCATCAAACTGATAACCATATTGATATGCACGACCGAGTTGCAGTTGAACGTCGGGGTTTACCGCAGGATCGAGTTTGAAGGCTGTTTCCAGAAAATCAGCAGCTTTGGCCTTTTCTTGTCCTTTCAGATAACACAGTCCTGTTTTATAATTCAGCGCGGCGTTTTTCGGATTGAATTTATTTGCGTCGAGATACAGGAGCAAAGCCTGCGAAAGGTCTCTTGTCGAGCCTTTTTCAAAGAGTTTATCAGCTTCTTTTATCTTGCTTTGCGCTTGTTTCAGACCCTCTTTATCGTCGGGGAAATTCTTTTTATCAAATTCGATATTTTGCGCGGCAAGTTGAGTCGATATTGCAAACAATAAGATTGAAGCTCCGTATTTTATGCGATTTTTCAGTACGATTTTCATGATTTGATCTCCTTATTTGCATTGACCGTTAAGATATGCCTCGGCTGAGGCTGCTCCCATTTCGAAGGCTTTTTGCCAATCGGCGCAAGCGCCGTCCTCGTCTCTGAGCATTTCTTTTGAAATGCCGCGATTCAGATAAGCGTATCCGTATTTCGGATTTATGCTGATTGCTTGGCTGTAATCGGCCACAGCTCCAGCGTAATCCTTGAGTTTGTACTTAGCGTTTCCTCGATTGTTATATGCATAGTCGTAGTCGAATTTCAACTTTATTGCCGACGAAAAATCTTCAATTGCTTCCTGATATTTGCCTGCGTCGAACTTAGATAATCCTCTGTTATTAAGCGTTATGTAATTATTGGCTTCGATTTCCAAGGCCTTGTTACAATCTTTTATTGCATCTTCAAATTTTCCTGTTTGACGTTTCAAACTTCCGCGATTTCCGTAGAACGAAGCATTATCGGCGGCATAGTTTATCGCCTTGTCGTAGTCGGCCATAGCCTTGTCGAGTTTTCCGAGCGAGCGGTAGCATCCGGCTCTGTCGTTGTAGGCGTATGCGTAGTCTTTTTTATTATCTATCGCCATGTTATAGTTCACGATAGCTTCTTCGTAGAGTCCCTGCTCGAACAAAATTCCACCCAGATAATAGTATGCCTGAGAATATTCCGGATCGAGCGAAATCGCGGCAGCATAATTATCTTTGGCTTCGTCGAGTTTTTTCATCTCATACAAAACTCTTGCCTTGGCGAAATGTGCTGAAGGCGAAGGATCTATTTCCGTTGCTTTGCCATAGTCGGCTGCGGCTGCGGAATAGTTTTTCAACTCGACAAAACTTGCGGCGCGATTCATATACGCCTTTGCGAAGTCGGGTTTGAGTTCTATCGCTTCGTTAAATTTTGTTACAGCTTCCCTATACTGTTTTTGCTGCAACAGCGCCGTTCCTTCGTTGTAGGCAGTTTCGGCGGCGGGGTCTTCGGCGGTGATAGCTCTTACTATCGTATCTCTCTCCTGTGCTTTGATGATATTGAAAGTCAGAAGAATGACGCACGGAATCATTAAATATTTTCTCATAATCGATATAATAAAAATTCTACATCACGATTTTGCAAACTTACGTTAAAAATCGTGTAAAACCGCCGTCGCCGTCTTTTTTTAACACTATTTAACTATCTTGTGATATACTCATATTTTTCAGCATGTTGAGTGTTTGTAAGCACATAGTCGTCGTTATCATACGTATGCGTGTAGCGGCTTATGGTTCCATCTTCGTAAACTATACTGACTATATTGTTAAAAAGATTGAGATCTTCGCCATTATTGTTGATAAAACGCAGCAGCCATTTCGGTGAAGTGCAGGCATAAAAAGGCGCCTTATCGTTATCGTGAACATATCTTGCTCTGTCGGTTATCGAAGTGCTTTCTCCGTGTATAATATCATCAGTACTCCAACTTGGATGTTTGAATCCGAAATTAAATGCGGAGATTTTTTCGGTGATATTTCCAATATCGTCATATAAGAAAACGGTGGTAAAGCGACGAAAATTCATTCTGTCGGGCAGGCTGGCGCTGTTCAAACTTGGGATATACCACAGTGTGTCCATCTGCGCAACTCCCTCTGTTTCCCGTAAACAAACCATCCCTTCTCCGTCTAAAAACACTTTTTGTTTGACATAATTGCCGGAATCCGGCACATCGGTGATTTCCAATGGAGCGTAATTGATTGTTTGAGTGCTTATTATCTTCCCGTCTTCTTCGCGATGGTTGATTACTTTCGTCAGTCGGTTATATGAGTCGTATTCAAACTCCTTGCTCACAAAATAGTTGCCACCATAACTAAGGAACACTTTCGACAGCAATTTGATAGGCCCTCCGGCATCCTGCATAACAGTGAGCCTGATGTCTTCGTTTGCGTGATGGTTCGAGATGGTAACTCTGGTAGTGCGCGCCGCTCCGGTGTTTGGCGTAGGAGTGATTTCAATAGCGCCATGTCCATTTCCACTCATTGGGCTGATATTGAGCCAATGACCTTCTTCCAGACTTTCCACTGTCCATGCTCCGTCGAGATTTACGACTATCTTTCGCGGACCGGAGGCATGGGACTCGAAATGAACGCCATCCAGCGACAGCAGATGATGCAAAGCCACGACGTTGATCTTGCGTGTCTGCATTTTAACTCCTTCTACTGGATGTTTTGGCCAGACCGACCAATATACATCGGAACTTTCGCCTGCTTGTAACTGCGCCGCAAGCAGCGAGTTCAAGGCTGTCGAAGGCATAATGTAGTGATCGGTAGCGCCTGCTTCGATACGTACATTCGTACTGCTGATTCTCTCGGCTGAAGTTGCGAATCGCAGCGTGTATTCGCTTACTTCCGAGATTTTCGCCCACGAGAATGTTACATTTTCAATGTGAGCAAGATCCATTCTTGCCTCATTAGCGGGTCCGTTAAGTTCGATTTCCGGATCCGACAGTTTTACGTTTTTTTGGCACGAAATTGTCGCTGTAAGAGCAAGCGACAAACTGGCCAATGCAATAATAACTTTCCTTTTCATCTTGTTTTGGTTGTGCTCAAATGCTTACTCTGTTCGACGGTTTTCGGCATACCCGTTGTTTTATGTTACGTACGGGGTGCAGAAAATCTGCACTCCCCTCGATGTAGTTTGTCGTATCGCATACACGATACCTCGAAGCCGGATTTGCTGGTTCTATCTCTGTACCCTATTCTGTGCGACACACTTGTCGGCAATCCGTAAATCAAATCCGAAATTTCTTCGCCGCAAATATATAAAATTTTTAAATGTGATAGTTGGGAAGAGAATTTTGGTTCATAGTACCTCAATTTAATATTTCGCGCTATCTTTGCGGATGATAATAAAATAAGACTGCGATGACAAATACACTGTCTATTTACAACACTTTAACGCGGACGAAGGAAAAATTTGAGCCGCTAAATCCGCCGCACGTCGGGATGTATGTCTGCGGGCCGACCGTATATGGAGACCCGCATCTGGGACA
>JAITGD010000014.1 GCA_031280885.1 Prevotellaceae bacterium
AAGTAATAGATGGCTAATTTCTTGTCGGCATTGCGTTTTTTCTTCAGTTCGATGAAATTAGCTACAATCTGCGTAAAATTTTTCAGCCGTTCCGGTATCGCTTTAAAGAGATACAGCCCTTCTTCATCTACTTCCTGCACATTAAGTACATAAGGATAGATTGCACCGTCGAGTTCCGGCATCACAATACTCTGCGACATGAATCCGCCGAACATGCCCATCGCATCTTCTTCCCAAGCCTGCTGCGATTGTAGCATCGACAGCGGCGCAAATACGGGAATGTTGCGCGATTTCAGCCATTCTACAGCCGCATCTGCCTGACCCATCGCCATACGTCCGTGCGCAAAATAAATAACTGCGTCCGGCTGTATCGATTTTAAAAATTCCAGCCGTTTTGTTCCCGACGACACCGGATAAACATTCAATTTCGCCCCTTGAAGTGTCGTAATCAAGCTATCAATATTGGCTCGATTCCCGCTAAAAGGATCGTTCAAGCCGCCAACGATAGCCACTTTTGCAGCATTATCAATGTAAAACCCATTTTTCTTCAGATAATTTTCATATTCGTCCACCTCTTTAAAGAAAAAGTTCTCGTCCAAGTGATACAAGACGTCCGAAGCAGTTTCAAAGACAGAATCGGGCGGCGTAAGGAAGAAGGACTTTCGGTCAATCTCCTTCCTGATATACCGAGCAAGGCTCTGATAGTTGCGTTTGTTGCCGTTGCGAAGGTAATCCGACACCTGTTTTCGCTTAACGCTGTCCAAGTTGCAGATATTATTATCGGGATTGGTTGCAGCGTATATATATAAAGGCGTACCCTTGTCGGCTATCTGCTTAATCTCTTCGCGCTGCTCGACAGTAAGCTGCATCCCCATGCCAAAACCAAGCACAAAGTCATAATTCTTCAACTTCGAGAGATTATCGAGTTCCACGTTTTCGTATTTAACAAACTTATCCTCGTTAGACTGTGCGAAACTTGCAAATTGGAAGGGTTGAAAGTTGATTAAAGCAATCTTGCTGATGGAAGCAGTCCTGTTCCACACTGCAAAAATAGCAGTAGAGAGTAAAAGCAGAGAGCTTGCCGCTATAAGCAAGCTCTTACTTGTTTTTTTGTTGATATTTATTTTCATTTAGAGCAATTTAATTGCTGTATGCTTTGCCTTGTTTCTTTAATTTCCGGCTTTTACTAACTTATATTCTATCTGCGGACGTCCACGCTCGCCTCCGTCGCTGCCAACTCCCATCTTTAAAAAGCGAAGTTTATAGTAGTTTTCATCAGAATCCTTCACTACGTAGAATTTTTCCGTCTTTATTCCGGCAGCTCCTCCCATTCCGCCAACTTCTCTCCATCCGCTTCCGATTGTGTTTCTTTTTGTCGAAAAGCTTAGTCCTGCAAGGCTTGTTTCTGTAAAGTTATTGAAATAAGCTGTCTTTTTTTCGTTAGTATCCTCCGAAGTCGGAATTATTACCTCTGCAACTTGGGTATTTGCCAAGCTGTTCGACGAAATATAATCCTGCATCCAGTAAACAGCAGGCGATCCGGCCATACTTGTCAGTCCGGTGTTGTACGACCATTGAATATCCCACTTGCGAGGTTCCGGTTTACTCGTTGTTCCGTCAGCAAACGAGACACAAACCATATTATATGCAGCGTCTTTCGCTATGTTTGCGCTTTTTATTTCTCCGCCTCCGAGTTTTCCGTACTGTACGCTGTAAGATTCTCCATTTCGAGTAACTTTTACCTTGTAATAATCTTCAGGAGTTGCGCTGTTTCCTTCAAAAGCTACCAGATAAACCTTATTTTCGGATGCGTTTGCCGAAATTTCTGCAAAAACAGTTTGATTTAATCTTCCTTCAAGGTCATCTACGCTTTCGACAGGAATTAATTGCCCTGCCATCATGTTTGCTACCAATCGAGGAACGCCCGCAGTATCTGCAACTGTAACTGATGCTATATCGCTTTTAGAAGTTACGCCTGCGGCCATCTGAAGTGAAGGATTTAAAAAGACGCGAAACTCCGTTCCACAGTAAAAACCAAGCGTCCAAGAGCTACGACTTACCGATACGGAGGAATTTTGGCTGAAATCGACATAAACTGCGTTTGCGTAAGGCGACGCTTCAGTTTTTCCTTCCAAAGTCATTTGTCCGCCAGTCGAAACTATTGACGAGAATGAGAGCTTTGTAGAGCTTTGTTCGCCGATTTTTACCGAATTATCGGCCGAAACTATCGTGAAAACAATATTTTCTGTTCCGTCGTACAAATCTCCTGTTTTGTTGATTTGTATAGACGCCGTTGTACTGCCCGAAGGAACTGTTAGGGCAATTGAATTACCCGACGCAGCAGGAACACTTGTAAAATCTGCGCCATAACTCAGTCCTTCGGCAGTATAACTTATCGATACACTCACATCCGCCGAAGCTGCTCTGCTTAAAGTTATCCCTACATTGACAGATTCGGCTGAGGGTTCGATACCGGTTTCGCTTGCTGCGAAATTTACTGCAATATCGGGGAGTTTTACCTCATCCTTACTGCAAGAACTTAAGCCGACTACGGCCATTAATGCAAAAGAATAGAATATTTTCTTCATAACTTGAAATTTTAATGATTGAACTTTTAATATTTACTTTTTAATGATTTATTTGTTTTTATTTGTATCTGAATATATTGATTCAATTATTGATTTTAACCTGTAGTCCAAGAAAAAACGAGCGTCCGCAGCCGATAAAGACCGAAGTGCCTGTGGATCCATGTCCTCCGCCAGCACTATTAGTGATCGTTGTTATGTTAAACAGGTTTTTTATTCCTCCTTCGAGGCGCAGATACTTTCCAAACTTCTTATCGATGGTGAAATCCGCCCAATGAAATGCCTCATAACCCATCAGCGTGAGTTCATTATTGCTGTTAGTGGCATATTCCTTCCTCGCACCTGTGTATTTATAGAATAGACTGAAATTAATTCTCGTCTTTTCCCAAAAATACGAAAGCGAAGAGCTGATTTCAGGCGAAAATCGGAACTGTTCGAGGTCGCGATCGCTGTAAGACTCGTCTTCTACGTAAGCATTATATCGTCCGATGTGCGAATAGTTGATCGTGGCCTGAAATTTTCCCAGCATCAGGGCGTTTTCCAAGGTTCCACCTGTGGTTTTATATCTGCTGAGGTTGTCATATATATTGTGAGTCGGGTCATTTTCGTCGGGAACTATCGTAATTCTGTCTTTAAAGTGATTATAGAATCCCGATAAGGTCGAAGTCAGCCTGATATTTTCATTATTGATGATTCTCCAGACGAAAGAACCGGTAAAATTTTCGGAATACTCTGCCTTCAAGTCGGTATTTCCATCGATATTGTGATTAGCGTTATGGAAGGAGAAATATAACTCGCGCAGTGTCGGCGCACGGAAGCCTCGAGCGTAAGAAAGCCGCAGGTCGAGGTCGCGATTCAGAGCGAATTTTGTGTTTAAAGCCGGAATAAATGGCGGAGACTTGTAAACAGAGTTGAAAATAGATCTCACTCCGGGGCGAATGTTCATCCATCCGAAGGGATTATACTCTGCCGAGACGAAAAACGAGACGTCGCTGATTTCGGGCTTGCCTTTTATACGGTCGCCTCCGGCTTCGTCGCGCTGATATTCCGCTCCGGGCTGAAAACTGAGGGTTTTAAATGGTTTAAAAATAGCGGTAGTCCGTAAAAAAACTGTCCGATTGCTCGAAATATCCTGCGACGACTCCTCCAACGAAAGCCATTTTTCGCCAGTGTTTGTGTTTGTGATAACAGTCTTGGTTCGACGTTCAAGATTCTGGTACGATGAGGCAAGATTAAGGGAAATGTTGCTGTTAAGCTTCCAATCGGCCTGCAATTGCCCTGTGATACGGCTGCTTTCAAAGTTTCTATCGACGATTTCGTTAGGGTTTCCGATAAGAGGGTTGATTGGCGTGAAGATAGTTTCGTCCACGTAATCAAAACGCAGGGCGAGATTCAGTTTATTATTCATGTAACCGAGCGCAGAGTTTGTCAAATACTGTTTTTTAGGTTGCCATTGCCTTTCGCGACCTGTTTTATCGCCCGTCCATCCTCCCGAAACATTACGATTTATTCCTGCGGCAGCGCTAAAACCTCCTTTGTGCGCCCAATTTCCTGATACATTTTCGCGATGTACGCCTTTGTCTTCTCCAAAAATTCCGTATTCACTGCCGGCGCTTTCTTCGCGCAGCTTGATACCTATCTCGTACAGGTTTTTTTCGGAGCTTCGCGCCGGTTTTTTTGTGATTATATTGATAACTCCCGCCAAAGCATCCGATCCATAAGCTACTGACATCGGCCCTTCTACTATTTCGATCCTTTCTACTGTGTTAATATCGATTTGACTTAGGCTTTGTTTATTATCTCCTCTTTCGATTATCGGCACACCGTCCATTAAAACCTTAATATTGTTTCCGCTCATGCCCATTAGCTCGAAACGTGTTTCTCCAAGCGCCATATCATTCGACATTCTTATTCCGAGTTCGGTATTTAGCAGGCTTTGGATGTCGGAAGAGGCTTTTCGTTCGATTTTTTCCGATCCGATGACGTTGATTTTATAAACAGAGGCTTTCAAAGAACGCGGAGCAAACTGACCTGTTACAACGATTTCGTCTAATTGTTCCACGTTTTCGATTATACTGATCGAATCAATCGCAGATTCTGTTTCTTTTGTTTTTTTATCCTGAGCAAACAGGGCAGAACTTTGTAGCGCAATCAACAAGCAGCTTTGAATCATAAATTTAAACATACCGTTCACGTTTTAATTTGACGGTGCAAAGTTCCGGCTTTCCTCACAGGCGCACAATCCCCAAAAGTTGGGATTTTTATTCTGCTGCCTCATCCAAAGGTATAACTTACATGAAAATCAAATCATCCGAAGGTCGTTTAAGTCCATCCGACGGAGGTTTTACTTCGGATTATTTGCGTATTTATGCCTGTAAAAGTGGAAATTTTGGGTTTCGCATCCACATATTTAGGGATTAGTCCTTCGGAATTATGAATTATGAATTATGAATTATAAATTATGAATTATGAATTATGAATTGGCTGCGCAGTTTGGTTTGATAAAGAAAATCTGCGTGCATCCGTAAAATCGGTGTCGTCTGTGTGCAAAATGACTATCAAACCAGCCTGCGTAGCCAATTCATAATTCATAATTTATAATTCATAATTCATAATTTATAATTCATAATTTATAAAGACTACGATATTTCGGAGAAATTCTTGTTTTTCGATGAGTTTATCTCGATAAATTTTTTCAAAAGGTGGTTTTTGTCGGCTTCAAGTTTAGGGTCATTGTCGAGTATTTCTCTTGCTATTTCGCGTATTCGCTCGATTAAGTGTCCATCTTTGCTCAGGTCGGAGATACGCAGCTTCACGGGGAGTCCGCTTTGTTGTGTACCGTCGATATTACCGGGTCCGCGCAGTTGCAAGTCCTCTTCGGCGATTTTAAATCCATCGGAAGTTGAGGCCATCAATTGCAAGCGTCGTCGCGATTCGGCGCTTAATTTGTATCCGGCCATCAAAATGCAGTACGACTGTTCGGCTCCGCGTCCAACTCTGCCTCTCAACTGATGCAACTGTGCAAGTCCGAAGCGTTCGGCGCTTTCGATTACCATAACGGTGGCGTTTGGCACATTAACGCCGACCTCTATCACCGAAGTAGCAACCATGATGTGAGCGGCGCCTCGCACAAAAAGGTTCATGGAAAAATCTTTGTCGGCAGGCTTCATCTTTCCGTGAACTACCGCCGTAACGTATTCGGGAGGCGGGAATGCTCGGACAATACTTTCGTATCCGTCTTCCAAATCCTTGTAATCCATCTTTTCGGATTCTCTTATCAAGGGATAAACTACGTAAATCTGCCGTCCCTGCTTGATCTGTTCTTTCATAAATCCGAACAGTCGCAGGCGTTTATTGTCGTTAAATACTACGGTTTTGATTTCTTTTCGTCCGGGCGGCAGCTCGTCGATAACAGAGACGTCCAAGTCGCCGTAAAGCGTCATGGCGAGGGTTCGAGGGATTGGCGTGGCGGTCATTACCATGACGTGTGGCAGCTGTTTCGACTTGTTCCAGAGGCGAGAACGTTGCTCTACTCCGAAACGGTGCTGCTCGTCGATGACGACAAGTCCAAGGTTCCGAAAATACACGCTGTCTTCGATAAGGGCGTGTGTGCCAATCAGGATATTTATTTGTCCTTCGCTCAAATTGGCAAAGATTTTTTTGCGTTCCGACTTTTTCGTCGAGCCGGTCAGCAGCGCCAATTTAATATTGAGGCCTTTCAGGAAGTCAGAAATGGAATTATAATGCTGATTTGCCAGAATTTCGGTTGGAGCCATCAAACATGATTGATAAGAGTTGTCGGCGGCAATCAACATTGACATCAAGGCGACGAGAGTTTTTCCGCTGCCGACGTCGCCCTGCAACAAGCGGTTCATTTGCTTGCCTCGTCCCATGTCTTTGCGGATTTCGTGCATCACGCGCTTCTGTGCTCCGGTCAGCGGGAAGGGTAGTTTGTCGCGATAAAAGGCGTTGAAATGTTCGCCCACTTTGTCGAAGACTATTCCGGCGTTTTTTTCGATGCGTCCGGCTCGTTTGTATAGTAAATCAAGCTGAATGAAGAATAGTTCGTCGAATTTCAAACGATTACGCGCCATCGTGAGTAATTCTTGGTTTCGGGGGAAATGTATATTCAATAAAGCATCATTCAAGGATAGTAACTTGTAGCGTTCAATGAGATAGGGCGGCAAAGTTTCTTTGATTTTTCCATACGCCAAATTCAAAATGTTTCGTACAATTTGCACAATCGCTTTGTTACTTATTCTGTTTCGTAGGATTTCGGTCGATGGATAAATGCCATGTATCTTCGTATTGCTGATTTCGTTTTCGACTTGCGGCTGCGGCTGCTCAATTTCGGGATGTACCAGATTTATTTCGCCGTTAAATTCCGAAGGTTTTCCAAAAATGATGTATTCGATTCCTAATTTTATATTGTCGCGAAACCAGGTCAATCCTTGGAAAAAAATAAGCTCAATATGTCCGGTTCCATCAGAAAAAGTAAAGATCAATCTCTTGCGTCCTTGCCCGGTAGCTTCTGTTCGCCCCGCAACAATTTTCCCCCGCAATTGAACATCCGGCATGTCGGGTGTGATTTGATTCACAGAGAGAAATCGCGTGCGGTCGATGTAACGAAATGGAAAATGATAAAGCATGTCTCCGTAAGTAAATACTTCGATTTGCTTGAACAAAAGCTCCGCCCTTGCGTTTCCTACTCCCGATAAATACTTTAACTCGCGAGCAAATATGTCTGTTTTATCCGTACTTTCTGACATTTTAAATTCAATGCAAATATCCGGTGCAAAGATAATCGAGAGATTTTTAAGTTTGAAAATAATGGATGAAATGAATTGGCGAAATTACATGGGTTTTTAGATTACAGTATTCTGCTTACGCATTTCTATTCTTCTTCAATATAAGGATAAAATTCTTTACCCGTTGGATTTAGCGCTTGCAGTAATTCAAAAATCGAATTATCTACAAAATCCTGTCGTTCTATTTGCTTTTTATTCAAGTCCATATCGTAAAATTATACATTTTCTCAACTTCTTATTAATTTGTAGAAGCAGTTACATAAGAGGCAAGTTTTTCCCGTTGAGAAAAGATTGGAATAATAACGCTCCCCTTTTCAGTATCATCCTCCAGTTGAAACTCAATTTCTTTCTGAGTTACAGTTCCCTTCTTCAAAGTAGTTTTTTGATAATCAATTGCCCTGATTGGATTGGGAATATCGAAATAAGGTTCAAGTTTTGCCCAATCGTTATTCCTGATTGTAGCAATATCATTCAAATAAAAACTTACCCAACTGTCGCCAATCTTAAAATCGGACTTTATTTGTTTCAATTTCTGTTGCGAGATTTCTACATATTGTTCATCTAATTCAAAACC
>JAITGD010000033.1 GCA_031280885.1 Prevotellaceae bacterium
GCTTATATAAATGAATCCGAAAATAATGAGTGTTTTGCTACAAAATACTTCACCGTCTCCGATGATAACGGAAAATCTGTTCAAATACGAGTCGGAAATCATTCCGCAAACACAGGAAATAACCGTCATTGCGACAGAGTATTGTCTTTTGTTACTCGTAAGGGATGTGTACATTCCGGGCTTGGAAAAGGCAATATGCTATACGGAGAATACGTCTTAGTTGACGGAAATCCTGTCGAAAATTGGAGATACTTAGAGGATTTGTTAGAATATGAAGACATAACAGAGTAACGCGCGGTTTTTTGTCCTTTCACCGCAACCCGAAAAATGCCAATTTTGCATAAAAATAAGTGCAATATGGCAGGAAAACTTACAGACGACCAGATACGCTGGGTTTTAAGCCTCGACGCAAAAGGCGTGCAGGGAGAACTTGTTCAGCTTTCGTCGAGTACGGAAAAACTTACGCAGGAGAATAACAAGCTCAAAGCTGAGTTGAGAGACGCGGAAAAGTTCATGAACTCAACCGCACATGAGATGAAAAAGCTCGAAGCGGCAGGCAAAACCTCTTCGGAACGGTATAGAGAATTGCAGGCGAGCATGGCTTCATCTAAAGGCGAAATAGAGTCTTACAACCAGCAAATAGCCGACAATAACAAGGCTATGGAAGAGAATAAAAACAAGTATGAGGGGATTATTGAGACTATGAACGTCTCGGATATGACCATGACCCAACTTCGTAAACGTGCGAACGAGTTGCAAACGCAACTCAACAACACTTCGCTCGCCGCCGACCCCGACGCATACAAAAAGTTACAGGAGGAATTGCAGGCAGTCAGGGGAAGGATGGGCGAAGTAAGCACGGCAAATCAGGGAATGTTGTCGAAATTTTCCTCTCTTCCCGGTCCTGCGGGAGCTGCCGCAAACTCCTTACAGGGCGTTGCAACAGCTATGAAGGCCTTAATTGCCAATCCTGTAGGAATCATAATAATGGCAATCGCAGCAGCATTTATGGCTTTGAAAACGGCAATAGCCGGCAGCGATTCGGAGCGCACTAAATTTCAGGGATGGTTGCAAGCGGCAGGCTCCCTCCTTGATACCTTTAAAAGGGTGGTTATCGAAACAATAGGTTTGCTATCGAGCCTTGTAACCTTCGATTTTAAAGGGGTAAAAGAACATGCGACAAATCTCGTCGGCCTTGGTAAAAATATGGCAGGCAACGCCAAAGCCGCCTACGATGCAGCCATTGCCGAAGATGCTCTCAACGACGCAATAGCCCGCAACAACGACCTGACGGCGGTGAATAAGGCGCGAATAGCAGAACTCCGGCAGGTTGTAGATGACACTACAAAATCATTTGAAGAGCGGCAAAAAGCAAGCGAGGAACTGCTTAAACTCGAAGAGCAAAACTATAAAATGTCATTATCAAACATTACAGGGCAATATAATGTATTTGCGACAAACCAGAAAAACCTGATTGACGCAATGAAACGGGCTTCCGGCGAACAGTTTGCAGAAGTCGAAAAATACATGCAGATGGTGCAGGAAGGCACAGAACTTACTTACGAACAGCGTCTCGAACTCGCCAATCTGGTAAACGATATAACGTCCACTCTTGACTCAGGCACAGAAGAGGATAAAGAAACTTTTCGGCAATTTTTCGTAGACCTGTCGAGCATGCAGGAGGAATATTTTTCAAACAGCCACCGTGACATGAAAAAACACCATGCCCTTGACGAAGAGCAAAAGAAGAAACAAAAAGAGGGTGCGAAAAAGGCGTTGGAAAAACGTCTCAAAGAGGAGGAAAATATTCTTAATGCAGAAATTATCCTTCTAAAAAAGAAACGAGTAGAAGGGACGTTAACCGAAGTCGATTACAATAAACAAGTCGAACAACTGACTATTGCGAGCCTCAATAAAAAGCTCAAAATCAAAGGGCAGGAAAAGGATGCCATACTGAAACTCGAACAGGAAATACTCGACGTTCAACTCAAACAAAAAGAACAGGAAAAGAAGGAAAACGAGGAAGCTGATAAAAAATTACTCGAAACACTGAACAGGACAAAGGATGCGCAACTGCGTGTAATAGACGATAAAAAGAATAAAAAACTCGAAGCCTTACAGGAAGAAGAGAAAGACGAAAAAATATACGCTCTGCGTGCAGCAGAAATCGAAGCTAACGCCGCAACCCTGCGAATGGAGTTTCTCAAGAAATTTAACGATACTGTACAAAACGCCGAATTTAAAGTTGCAGAAAATCGGGCGAAAGCCATAGAAAATTCGGCGGAGGAAATAGTCAAGGCAGAGGAAGTATCGCTTAAAAATCAGTCGAATCTTCGAAAAATATACGCCAAAACAGATGCTGATTTCTTCAAACAGTTCAATGTTAAGACGTGGGAACAGCGTAAGAAAGAAGAACTTGACGAGCTGAAACGCCTGCTCGACGAAAAACTCATATCGCAAGAGGCGTATCTACTTGCTGTTAACGACCTTGAAACGCGCTATCAGGACGAAAAACAGAAAATCCGCGACAAGTATGAGTTAACCGACATGGCTACTCAGTATGAGACCGAGATGAAGCAATTGCAGGAATTTCATGAGAAGGGGCTTTTGAGCGAGGAAGAATTTCAGGAAGCAAAACTTCAAATGAAAATAAAATATGCTCAAAAATATGCGAAAAAAGAAAGCGAATTAAGACAAACGCTCGGTAATGTCGTCAACGCTTTAGAAGAGGCGCAGACTGCCAATATTTCAGCCGAATACACGAAAAGACAGACAAATTTGCAGACACAGTTCGATAAGGGACTGATTTCTGCGGAGGAATATAACTCGCAAAAGGAGCAACTCGACTACGAACAGCGTGTCAAGGAACTCGAAACTCAGAAAAAATATGCCGATGTGAATTTTGCGATACAAGTCAGTCAAATAATTGCGTCAGGTGCAGTTGCCGCCATAAACGCATATTCTGCAATGGCAATGATACCATACGTTGGACCGGCTCTCGGAGCATTAGCTGCCGCAGCTGTGGCTGTAACTGCTGGACTGCAAGTTTCAAAAGCCAAATCGGAACGCGACAGAGTCAAGGCAATGACAATCGAAGCTCCCGGCGGTTCGGAAGCGCAGACAAAAACCGCTCAGCGAACCGTTGTACCGGGTTTTGCCGAAGGCGGGTACACGGGCGACGGCGGACGTAACGAACCCGCAGGCGTCGTTCATCGCGGCGAATACGTCGTCGCTCAACCCGAAATGCGAAATCCTGTCGCAATGCAACACGTTAATGCGCTGGAAGATATGCGGTTGCAACGTATTGGTAAAACCTCGTCGCAGACACGGGGGTACGCCGATGGTGGTTACGTTGACGAACAATCATCGACAAACAGCGAATTATTACTGCTAATCAGGAAAAATATCGAACTGCTTGACGACCTCAAGAAGAACGGTATATCGGCAACCTCCACGATTTCGCTCCACGAATTGAACGACAAGCAAAAACGCCTCGACAATTCAATAAGAGCCGGCTCAAAGTAAGATTTTCAATGAGTGAGTGTCATTGCGGGCTTGACCCGCAATCTCACGATAATCAAACTGTATTTTTTAGGGTATTCCGCGTCAAGCGTGGAATGACGGGCTTTTGAGACAGTCTCAGGTTTGTTACAAGTCGAAATACGCTGTTACAGTTGTTGTAACAGCGTATTTATTTATGTATTAATCTATTGCGGTATATTGTTACAGAAAGGGCATAAAATAAGCAAAAATTTTTATTGAGATAACCGCCAGATATTGGTTTATATCTCGGGAAATTTCTTGCGGATAATCTCCGAATCATTGAACCCGTGCCGTTTAAGATAATGTTCGGTTGTTTCTATAGACGTGTGTCCGAGGTGGTCGCGTATGTTTATTATTGATTCACCCTGTTCCGCCAAAGTAACTGCCCCTGTATGCTTGAACGAATAGAATTTATAATATTTTGGCAATTTCAGCTTGTCCCTGATTTGGTTGAATCGATTGCGAAAAGAGTTTTTGCCGTAAGGATTTTTACCCGGCATACCCTTATTTCCAAACACGTACAAATTGGCGTCAAAGACATCCAGGTGCCAGTTCTCAATTATGTATTTCATAAACACATCGGGGACGGCGATATCTCTATATCTGTCTGTTTTGGATATTTCCGATGATATTTTTATTGTACCCCGTTTGAAGTTAATATCACCTGTTTTTAGCCAGCGAATCTCATATCCGGGACGCATACCGCAATAATACTGAAATCGGCAGGCAAATCCCAATTGCGCATCCTGTTCGTCGATAATTTCCATCAGGCGTTTCATATCCGATTGGGAGATTCTTTCCGCTCCGAGGTCCCGTACAGTTTTGTTTTTCGGCAAATCGTGTACCGGATTTAAATATGCCGCTCCGTGCTTCATGGCATATTTAAAAAAATCGGAAAGTAATTGTCCGTATGAGTTGTATGTGCGCGAACAAAGTTTGCGTTCGGTTTTCAGATGGGTAAAAAAGCGCAGGATTATCCCGTTATCTATTTCCGAGACATCGAGTTTATTCAATTTTTCATGTTCGAGCCAAGCCTCAAACACGCGATATCTGCTTCGATATGTACGTAAGGTTTCTCCTTTTTCGTCAAAAGAGCCTTGCAGTTCTTCCACAATATAACGTGAAATCCAATACTTGAAGTTCATGTTCGAATTGACAAGCTTCTTGAATAATCGTGCCGAAGTACCATTTTGCAGTTGGTCTTCGTAAACTATTCCCGGTTCCGGGTCGAAGATAGTCCATCCATTGGCAATCTTCATGTTCAATTGCTCAATAATTTTTGTCGCAAACGTTCTGCGCTCTTCGTCCGTATTGAACTGGTTGATGCTTTTGCCGGCGTATTCCTCAAAACGTTTGCGCAGCAATTCGCCGGTCTTGACGTTGCGCATCGACAATTCTACATACCATTGTTTTGAGAGGTCACCTTTTCTATCACAAAGGTGGGGATAGATTAAAAATTTTTTTCTACGCATATTTTCTAAAATTTTTATGCGTAGGACATATGTTTATATTTTAATTGTATTTAACTTCTTTTCAAATACAGATACAATTTGTAAAACATTATTTCTGTGGCGATTATGCCAATGTGGAGATGGCGGGAGTCGAACCCGCGTCCAAACAAGTAACCCGAACGCTTTCTACATGTTTATCTTTCCTTTGATTGTCGGGACGATGTCTGCCGGAAAGCGGGCGAACATTGACCTT
>JAITGD010000058.1 GCA_031280885.1 Prevotellaceae bacterium
AAAGAGTTTGCTTTGCTGATGCAATTTTGTATAACGACTTTCGGCGGGCATCTCCCCGATTGGGATTTTGTAGGGAACGCTTTTTCGTTTTTCGATTAATGTTTTTATTTCCTCTTTTAGTTGATGTATTTGTTCGCTCATTTTCAGTTGTTTACTCATCCATTTATTCATAGCCTCGTTTTCTGTTCCGTCGCTATTATTATATTGTATTCCTTAGCTATGCGATAGTTAGTCCAGCCTTCGTCCATTCGCCTCTGAATGACCGACTTTAATTCTTCCGTCATCTTGTAACATTGTCCACGAGTTTCCTTGCGTCTAAAAAAATGTTCAGCGCCTTTTTCGCGAAAAGTCTTTGCATATCGCTCAATGTTTTTACGATGCTCGCCCAAAGCTTCGGTCAACTCCGTTATGGTGCATAAATTATTGAATACCAAATTACCCAATATGAACCGGTAAGCGTTTCTATCGGATTCGGCATGACAATAAATCGGATTCCCGTTGTGCAGATAATAGACGAAGTCATCATGTTTGTAAAAACCAAGTGTCGAATTTATCAACTTTGCATTCGACGGAAATATCGGTAATTGTAGCTGCATGTTATTCTATTTTTGCAAATATGCGACATTATCAGTTTGCGACAACAATTTTTCTTTCTGTTGAACTTCAATTATTTCTTAATAACCACTTCTGGAGTTCTGAATTTTTAATTCTTAATTGACTGCGTAGCGTCTTGGTTCTTGGTTCCTACAATCCTGAATCCCCCTTAATTTTTCCATCTATAATTGCAAGTGTACGGTCGGAGCGTGCGGTCAGGTGTTCGTCGTGAGTTACGATTACTATGGTTTGGCCGAGCTCGTCTCTCAGACGAAAGAATAGTGAGTGAAGTTCGTTTCGATTATATGTATCCAAGTTGCCGGAAGGCTCGTCGGCTAAAATTATCGAAGGCTCGTTTATCAAGGCTCTGGCTACGGCTACGCGCTGCTGTTCGCCTCCCGACAACTCTCCGGGTTTATGGGTGAATCTGGAAGCAAGTCCAAGATAATCCAGCAATTCTTTAGCCCGTTTTTCCACTGCCGACTTATGTTTTTTTGCAATGAAGCCGGGGATACACACATTTTCGATGGCGGTAAACTCCGGCAATAGATGATGAAACTGAAAAACAAAACCTATCCTTTGATTACGAAAAGACGCCAGACTATCGGACTTAAGAGCGAACACATCGACCTCGTCAATAAAAATCTTTCCGGCATCGGGACGGCTAAGAGTCCCTGCAATCTGAAGAAAAGTGCTTTTGCCTGCCCCGCTTGGACCAATAATAGATACAAGCTCTCCACGAGCAATCGTCAAATCTATACCCTTCAACACCTGCAATGTACCAAAGGACTTATTTATATTTTCTGCCTTAATCATAGACGCAAAAGTAATTCTTATTTTGGACTTCTTTTGGACTTTTGGACTTTTGGACTTTTGGACGGTTGGATTTTTGGGTTCAAAAAATCCAACCGTCCAACTAGGCTCAACGCATTAAAATTTATCGCATCTGCTCTGCTGAAAAACCTCATTTCTACCTCATTTTCCGAACAAAACAACCTCAGTAGTTATTTAAATAAGGTGAAAATGAGGTTTTTTCAGAATGTGTGTTGCGGATTTTAATGCGTTGACACTGGGGCGCAATGCTTTTGCGTACTTTGCGTAAACTTTGCGCCCTTTGCGGTAAAAGTTTACGTATTTCGGTACAACAACTTTTCCAAAAGTCCAAAAGTCCAAAAGTCTAAAAGTCCAAAAGTCCAAAAGTCCAAAAGTCCAAAAAGGAGAATATTTCTGATTTATCATTAATTTCGCAACTTGTAATCGTTAATCAGTTACGATATGAAACAGAGTGTAAATATAATAAAGATAGGCGGAAACGTTATCGACAACGAAGCGATGCTGGAAGTTTTTCTTCGAGATTTTGCTTCCTTAGGACGGCGAAAAATACTTGTACATGGCGGTGGAAAGATGGCTACTCGGCTTTCGGAACGGCTGTCGATTCCTGCAATAATGCACGAGGGAAGGCGAATTACCGACGACGAAACTCTGAAAATCGTTACGATGGTTTATGCCGGATGGATTAATAAACACATCGTTGCCCTTCTGCAAAAGATGAACTGCATGGCTATCGGATTGTCGGGACCCGATGCGAACCTCATTCCGGCAGTGCGGCGCTCGCCCGTGCCTATAGATTTCGGACATGCCGGCGATGTGGCGCCGGAAAAAATTAACATCTCTTTTCTGCAAAACATTTTGGAACAGGGAATTACACCTGTTTTTTGCGCCATTACTCACGACGGTTGCGGCGGGCTGCTCAATAGCAATGCCGACACAATTGCCTCTTCCTTAGCCTCATCGCTCTCGCAAATCTTCTCAACACGCCTGATTTATTGTTTTGAAAAAGATGGAGTACTCTCGAATCCCGACGACGAAAAGTCTGTAATAAAGCACATTCGACGCGACACCTATCAAGAGATGAAAGAATCGGGAACAATCACCGCCGGCATGATTCCTAAGATAGATAACGCTTTCAAGGCCATCGACGCCGGAGTGAGCGAGGTGCTGATAAAACATGCACGTAATTTAAATAACGATCTCGGAACTACTATTTTATGAACGAAGCCATAGAACTCCTGAAACAGCTTATTGCTACGCCTTCCTTCTCGAAGGAAGAGGATGCTACTGCCGACATTATCTTTGATTTTCTGCAAAAGAAATCGCTTGCGCCTCAACGTCTGAAAAATAATGTCTGGGTATCTTCGCCCGATTTCAATCCGCTAAAGCCTGTCCTTCTGCTCAATTCACATCACGACACTGTGCGTCCGGCAGCCTCGTACACGTGCGATCCTTTCGAGCCGACGATAAAAGACGGTAAACTTTTCGGCTTGGGCAGCAACGATGCCGGCGCGTCGGTAGTGTCTCTGATACAGACTTTTTGCCAGATATACAATAAACCTTCGACATACAATCTCATTCTGGCCATAAGCGCCGAAGAGGAGATTTCGGGCGAAAACGGACTTGCACTTTTACTGCCGCGTCTTCCCTTGATAGACTGCGCGATAGTGGGCGAGCCGACGCAAATGAAGGCCGCCATTGCCGAGCGCGGCTTGATGGTGCTTGATTGCACCGCTCGCGGCGTGTCGGGACATGCCGCTCGTAACGAGGGCGATAATGCCCTGTATCGCGCTGCCGACGACCTCGCCTGGTTTCGCAGTTTTTCATTTCCAAAAAAATCTCCCTTGATGGGCGAAGTGAAAATGACCGTTACGCAAATCGCGGCAGGAACGCAGCACAATGTCATTCCCGACGAATGTCGTTTTGTGGTTGACGTCAGGCCTACTGATGTTTACAGCAACGAAGAGATATTAACAATAATCCGCTCCGGCGTTCAAAGCGAAGTCCGTCCACGTTCCACGCGGCACAAGGCTTCGGCCATATCCGAAGATCATTATTTAGTGCAAACAGCTGTAGCTATGGATATTCCTCTCTTTATTTCGCCCACAACTTCGGATATTGTGCGAATGAACTTTCCGGCGATAAAAATGGGCGTCGGCGATTCGGCGCGCTCGCATCAAGCTGATGAATTTGTGTATATAAGCGAAATCGAAGAAGGAATAAAAAAATACATCGAATTTGTACAACAATTTTGTAATCAATAGTAAAAATCAACAGTAAAAATCAATAATAAAGATGAATAATAAACTTTGGAGCAAAGGCGGAACGCCGCATCAAACCGTCGAACAGTTTACCGTTGGACGCGATAGAGAGCTGGATTTGCGTTTAGCCAAACACGATGTGCGCGGCTCGATTGCGCATGTGCAAATGTTGCAAAGCATTGGACTGCTGAGCGCCGACGAAACTCAGACGCTGCTTGCCGCATTGAACGAAATATTAATCACTGCGGAAAATGGCTATTTCACTATCGACGAGGGAGTTGAAGATATTCACTCGCAAGTGGAATTATTGCTGACGGCAAAGCTCGGCGACACAGGCAAAAAGATTCACTCCGGACGCTCGCGTAACGACCAGGTACTTGTCGATTTAAAACTTTTCATGCGCGAAGAGATGCAACAACTCGCCTTAGGCGCGGCAAAACTTTTCGACCGTCTTCAATACCTAAGCGAGCATCATAAAGCAGTGTTAATGCCTGGTTATACGCATTTTCAGATAGCCATGCCTTCCTCCTTCGGACTCTGGTTCGGCGCCTATTCCGAAACTCTGGCCGACGATTTGCTTCTATGCGCCGGAGCTTTTAAAATAATCGACCGAAATCCGCTGGGTTCGGCAGCGGGTTACGGCAGTTCGTTTCCGCTTAACCGTCGTATGACCACCGAGTTATTAGGCTTCGAGAGCATGCACTACAACGTGGTCGCCGCGCAAATGAGTCGCGGAAAAGCCGAGCGCGCCATGGCCTGCGGAATGGCTGCCATCGCCTCAACGCTGGGAAAATTAGCTGCGGATATTTGTCTGTTTATGAATCAAAACTTCGGATTTATCAGCTTTCCTGACGAACTGACTACCGGATCGAGCATCATGCCGCATAAAAAAAATCCGGACGTCTTCGAGCTGATTCGCGGAAAATGCAACCGTTTGCAAAGCCTGCCAAACGAACTTGCACTGATGAACACCAATCTTCCGCACGGCTATCATCGCGATTATCAGTTAATGAAAGACTGTCTTTTTCCGGCCATCGACGAGTTGAAAAATTGCCTCTCGGTAGCGGAATTTATGTTGCAGCACGTGCAAGTGAACGAGCATATTCTGGATGATGCAAAATACGATTATCTGTTTACTGTTGAGGAAGTCAATCGTTTAGTACTTTCGGGCATGGCTTTTCGCGACGCTTACAAAGAGGTGGGAAGGCAAGTTGCGGAAGGCCGGTTCAAAACCGACAAAAGGGTAAATCACACGCACGAAGGCAGTATCGGAAATTTATGCACGCAGGAAATCCGTCAAAAAATGCTCGAAATTTTGAAGGAATTTAAACTGCAATAGACGGAAATTTTCTCGCCTCTGTTTTAGTTTGGATTGTCCATCAAAACAAACTCGGCGGCGACGGGATTATGGTCGGAATGTCTGTAATTCAAATCGATCCCTCTTACGCCGACCGGACGGACATTGGGCGATACGAGATAAAAATCGAGCAAAGTTTCCCGCGTTTTTCCCTCGACATAAGGCATATCCAAAAAGCGATTGGTGAATTTGCCGTCGGAAATCCACAGCCAGCCATCGGGCATAAAATCAGGCGATATGGCAAGCGGACGGAAATATTCGTTTCCGATTTGCAAGTCGCTTTCTGGCGGATTTTGATTCCAATCGCCGGCGGCTATCACGCAATTGCCACGCTCGTATTCATCAATCACATATTGTTTTAGATAATTCATTTCCTCTGTTCGGAGTTTTCCCTCGTCGTCGTAAGCCGAATTGTGCGTATTTATTATGACGAGTTTGTTTCCGTTTCGCAGTTTGAATTTCGTAACGACAAAACTGCGGTCGGGAAGAAAAATCCTCTCAGGCCAAGGTTTACGATTTGGATAAGCATAGACGCTTCCGCTGCACGGGACATGTTTTGAGAAATTTGCAAGCCCCGATTTTATTTTTCCTGTGGGATTTGTGGGCGGAAGCGGAACGAAAGCCACATCATAATTCACAGCAAAACAGCAGATATACGGCGGCAAGACGGCAGCGATGGCCGAAAGTTCGTCGATTCCGTAGCTTCGTCGCGAGCTTACGTCGATTTCCTGCAAAAGGATAAAATCTTCGGAACGCGAGGCAAGAAAGTTTTTGATTGAATCCAAATTTTCGAGGGTTTTTTCTTTTGATGTACGGACTTGTTTTCCGCCTTCGTAGAAAAAATCCATATCGGCTCCAAGACCGGCATAGCCTGTATTCCAGATAAGTACACTCACAGTGTCGCTTGGGAGAGAGGGCGCTTCAGACAGTTCGAGAAGCGATTCCTGCGCCGCCGGCCGGTAATCGATAAGCGTCATCAGCGCGAAAAAAATCGCCACAAGCAATATCAAGATGCTTGCCGTCGATAATAAAAGACGGATTAGTCGAATATCCTTAAAAAACAAGCTAATCCGTCTCATTTACATACACATTTATTTCTTACAAAACAATCTTGCAATTTCTCCAATCCAAAGAACTGCCGACGTTATTCCGACGATAATTCCCCAATCCGCAAGTTTCAGCGGTACAACGTTAAACATTTCGCCGCCGATGCTGACTATCACCCACTGTCCGAGCAGGATAACTATGGCGATGAGCATAAATCCGCTGCATTTACCGATTGAGGCAAATGCCGATTTTCCCGTCAT
>JAITGD010000011.1 GCA_031280885.1 Prevotellaceae bacterium
ATGGTCGGTGATGTAATAGTAAAACACTCCGCCCTCGATGTAACCGCCGTCAAACAATACCCTTTTCAAAGAACCGTTTTCGTAAACCCTGTTGCCGACGTAATCGGTGGTTTTTACGATGTTTAAGTTTGCGTCTCCGCTCGTGCTGCCGAATATCGGAGTGTAATTCATGTCGCTGCCAAACAGATGCTTGGTCTGCAACTTCACTCCGTCGGCTGAATAAACGTAATACGTTTTGCCAACTGCGATGGTGTTTTTAATGGCCAATTCGCGTGGCAAATTTAATACATTATAGCTTATACCGAGTATGCCCTTGTGAGTGTCCTCGGTCAAAGAGCCGTTGGAGTCGTAGAGATACTGTCCGGCGCCGTTGCTATAATCCTTGAAATCTGCTGATTCCGGCGTAAAAACATTAGTAACAGCATCTGTGATTTTTGTTATTCGGTTGCCATCAAGAATGGATGTCAGATTGTCAATAATTCCGTAATTCGCGGCTGTGGTTTTGCCGTAACGTTGCAGAGTTTTGAGGTTGCCGTGCTTGTCGTAAGTATATGAAGTTTTGTAATTATTGCTGGCTGCGCCGTTTACTAAATAATTAGCGGCAGTCAAACGCGAAAGTCCGTCGTATGCAAAGGCGTAGCCACGCGGCTGCGCTTCGTTCGACTGCTTCCAACTCATTGCCGACACGTCGCCTCCGTAACGCTTTGTGTTTCCTCCGTAAGAATCATTGTAATAAAGCGTTTGATTAAACAGCGAACCTGTTATCGACTTCGTCCACGAACGCACGTTATAGGCGTAAGTCGTTTTCAGGGTTTCGTTTCCGCCTTTTTTGTTCTCTTTCAGACGTCCAAGTTCGTCGTAAGTGTTTTCGGCGATGGTCGTTGTGTCTCCATTTATGGCGAGAGCAGTTTTCGTCAAACGTCCTGCATGATCGTAAGTATAAAGGTATTCTTCGATTTGCTGCGTGCCGCCGACAGTTGCCGAATGAGCCGTTTTCATCTTTATGGTTTGTCCGGTAAAGTTATACGCAAGATATCCTTTATCCACACCGCCGAGATGATTTTTCGCCTTGCTCTGTATCATTCGTCCGCGATAATCATAATACATTATTGAGAACATTCCATTCGTCGAGCCGTCGAGCAGCGCTCTCCACGAGCCTGTTAACATGCCCTTGTATCCTCCGGTGTATTGATCGCCATAGCCCGAAACTGATTCGTACTTGAAATCCACATCCGAAGAAGATGGTATTCCATTAAAATTCATAAAGCTGTAATCATCATACCAGTCTGTCGTCAATATCGTCGGCGTATTCAGCGTAACTCCGCTGATAGAGTATCCCTTGAAAGCGTTTGTAGAGTTTGTTCTTGTGGCTTTTACCACAGCCGAAGCGCCCAGTGGATCGTCCGCCGCCCAGTTCGGCGAGTTTTTGCACGTTCCTGTCAGGACGGTTCTGCCGAAAGCATCGGGAATTGAGAATGTCCATTCACTGCGTTTGCGCTGTTCGCCGTTCTGTGAGAAAATCAGGCGATCGGCTTTGTCGTAAACGAAATATGTCCAGTCGCAGCCGGGTAGTTTTGTGGCGATGCGGCGGTTGTATTTATCATATTTGTAGATATATGCGTAAGATTTCAAAGCCGCCGCAGTCTCCGTCCACACAACATTGACGGCTGTCAGGGCGTCTGAGGACAGTGGAGGCAGCACGAAATTCGGGTTGCCATATTTGTCGTAAACGAAGTATGTATCATGTGCTTGTCCTTCGTTTATCCTGCGTGTCAGTATAGTGCGGTCAGCTTTGTCCTTAAATTCGTATGATACATTGTTATCCTCGTCGGTGGTTTTCCTTACTCGAAGTTCTCCGGTGGCGTAATATCCCGTTTTTTTCAGGGTCGGAGCAGTGCGGGTTCCTCCCGCCTCGTATCTGGCGCAGGCAAATTCGCCGGAAGTTCCGGTGTTGCTTATTCTGTCTGTTTTGATGGAGCGTCCTTGTGCGAACCAGTCGTTGCCCTGTCTGTGCTGTTCGACAATGAGATTCAGCGGCGAAGCGTCATAACGAATTTCAGAATAAGGTCGCACATCGCCGTCGTAAAGAGAGGATCCCACAAGTTCGTCTGTTATCAGACTTGGTTCGACGTATGCTCCATTTCCGGTGTTTTTCACCGCCGGCAGCCAGGTTTTGATTTCCCTGAAAAGTCCGTCGTATTCCTGCACCGTTATCAAATCACCGCCCGATGGCGTAAATACCTTTTGCACAGTTTCTACCGGACAGCCAAAACGGTCGAAATATTGTATGACGTCTATGTATTCAGACGCCAAACTATCGCTTTTCTGATTGTTCAAAGCAGGGAATAAATCAGGGTAAAGCGAGGCGATAGTAATCGTTGGATCAAATATTACGATAGAAGGCTGGTTAGGAAAGGGAACAAGTGGATCTGGCTTGAACGGAGTCGGATAGATCGGTAAAACAGGCTCAGGTACAATTGGATCCGGCTTGATTGGAATTGGTTTGATTGGTAAAATAGGATCTGGCACAATTGGCCATGGTTTGACCGGAATCGGATTTACCGGCAAAACAGGATTAATAGGCCTTGGTCTGATAGGAAAAGGTTCAGGTTCAGGTTCGGGTTCAGGAATAATCGGTAAAGGTTTGATTGGCTTTGGTCTGATAGGGGTGGGATCTGTCGGCAAACTAGGATCGGGATCCGACGGCGCAACTTTTATCGTATGCGCTGTATATGTGCGAGTAAGTATGTAGGTTCTGCCTGCCGATTGTGCGAACACACTCGAACAATACATGCCGAAAATTGCGAGCAAGAATATTTGTTTTGTTTTCATATTGAGATATTTATCGTGTTCCATATTTGTATATATAAGATTGAAATGGTTTTTTTACCCCATCTTCTATCATGTAAGTTTCCTTCAATCGCCCGAATGTGTCGTAATCGTAATATGTGCTTATTCCGGCCGGATCGGTGGAGGAAATCATTCCCACGAGAGGCCTGTATTTGAGCGTTGTAACTTGAGCTTCTTTGAGTCGTGTGTCGCTTCGCAGATTATTTATCAGCGTCCAGTCCGAAGCGGAAGGTTCGCTTTTGGCGGCGATTGCTTTCAGTGTCGCTTCGCTTATAATTTGTAATATTTGAGCATACGCAGCATTTTCGATTTTGGCTATCGGGAATCGATTTTTGTAAGCCCAGATAAAAGATATTGGAGTTCCATCTTTTCCTTCTATTTCAGCGACATTGTTCTGTGCGTCGTATGATTTATATACGATTTCGTCGCGGAAGCCTGCCATTGCGTCGGTTCTGAATTGCGCTTTTTCAGGCAACCGACTGTTTGCTTTGAACAGAATCCGGTTTTCTGTCCAACTGCCGTTTTCGATGTGCTTATGACGCGCAAGTACTGCCGGATAATTCTGCCGATAATCGAAACTGTCAATGATAATTGCACCGTCGCTATTAGCGCTTTCTATCCGTTGCGGCTTTATTGAACTACTTGGATCTGTATAATCGAATCGGTACGAATATTTCTTTTCCGTAGTGAGTACATTAAATCCACCATCAAGATAGTATTCCTTGGCAATTTCCTTATCAAGAGCGCAATATGTTTCGACATCTAAATAATATGTCGTTTGCGGCATATCTCCGTATTGATTCGGGTAATAATTCCCGATGGCAAATACTTGATTTAACCCCAGATCTTTATTTGTTCCCTGAATAAACCTATGCGGAATATCTATACTGATATTGTTATGCCATGCCCGTTCTTTTTTATAAACGTATTCGAAACTTGCAGCAAGTTCGTTGTTTTGTAAATATTCTTTGCGAATCAAAGTTCCATACATTTGATTCGTCGAGGCATAAAAATCCGTATAATCGTCGGAAGGTTCTCTCGGATGTGCCGGAAATATCCTGACTAATCTTTCTGTCGAACTTGCATAGCTGGGCAGATTTTGCAAAAACTCCCGCACCGACGAGTAAGTATTATTTTCGTTCCATTTCAAAACATTCTCGAAATTATGGAGTTTTACATTGTAATAGTAAACCGTTTTATGATTGTCTTTTATTTTTGATCCCCAAATTTCTTCACTTACTATATTGTACATCACTGCACTACCATTATTAAAACAGATATTCGATATTGGCATCGAATTATAAATAATCAAATTTTCTGTCCATGGAGTGGATGCGTAATAATCATCTTTGTATCTATGCGTTACCGACGACTGATAATCTCTGTCGGTAACTATATGTTTTATAGTTCCCCCGCCCCATATCGGCGTATAGTTTGGCGTTTCGGGTTTTGTCAATCCGTAGTTGTAAGTTTTACGGGTTATCTCGGTTGTTTTCGGATCTGTAATTTCTATTTGCTTAATCCTTAGACCACCAACAGGATGTAGATACTCTTTGCGTCCATAATAATCGTCGCGAAAAGCGCCGAAATTCCCTTCGTAAATAAAACTCGTTTCCACTCCTTGCGGATCAGTTATTTTAGTAAGAACTCCTGTTTGCGTCCATCCATAGTCGGGTTCGCGATTAGCTCCCGAAAAGTTTAATTTGACCTTATCCGCACTTGCCGCTCCCCATCGGGAAAGATTTAAAATTCGTTGAAAGCTTGGTACTGTCGAGTTGCTCGAATATCCACCGTTGAAAAATCCCCAATGATCCACCGCAGTGGTATAAATGGAAGGAACATTGCTTGAAGCATTATAAGCGAAGGAATAAACTCGTGATTCCGCCCCGGGAGCCGAAATTTTGACGGAATCCAGCTTGGTCAAGGAAGTATAAGCATTGTAAGGACTTATATAGAAGGCAATTGTTCGTATCAAAGCGCCAGCCTCGTCCCTTACTTCCATCTTGTCGATAACGGTTTCGTTGTAAGGAACCTGTCCGACACTTTTATAGCTGACAGATAAGCTGTTTCCGAAAAAATCTACTCCTGTTAATCTAACGAGAGTCATATTGTCGAGTACATGTCGGCTGTTTACCGGATAATACACTCCCGCAGCAGATTGTGTAGTCGGCTGCAAAGTAGCATCATAAACAGTATTGTTGCCCTGAGCAATACTGTAATTCACTTTATAATATTTATTGCTCAGCTCATCCTGTTCTATCAAAAAAGCTGCAGTGCCGGAATTGAAAGGTTGCGAATGATTGATAATCAACTTTCTATCGAGATTATAATATGTGGCCGGATTCGCAACATTCCGAATAGTCTGATACCGAAAGCTGACCAAAGTATTCGCCGTATTGCGCGACGACCGTATGGAAGTACACATCCAGCGAGTAACATAGTCGCCTGTTTTCTCTGTCTCTCCGTCGAACATATATTTTATCCCTTCGGAATCCGTTACAGTCATACCGTTTGCATGGTGATACTCAACTTTATCGTTATTGCGTGGCACTGTCCTGAGTGGATAATAAGAAGCGTCAAGAAAGAAACCCGCCCCTCCTCCTTTTGGCAATTTGTAGAAAAACTTGTCCGGTTGAACGTCGCGCACATTATCGACAAGTTCGTTATAACAATCTATACCATTCATATAGCAGCCTTCGCGCGGATTGTTAAACCATCCGTAATAGTTCTCGTCTGCAACTCCCCTTATTTCCCTGCTGATAGACGGTTCCAGATTCAGTGTCCATCCGGTACCTGCCAGACCGCTGCGCTCCTTGGGTTTAAGCCCCGAAGAGTGATACGTCAAAGTTACCGGAATAGTAATTTCCCCTGCATCTATTTCATACAAAGGGATAGTAATGTTTGGAATACCTGTACAATAATCGACCGGATACGATTGGTATTTCTCCATTGACGCTGCGGCAGGAGACACAGGTACTATTCGTGGCACATCCAGCGAAATGCTATTTTGTGCATTGATGTTCATTGCTGCCAAACAGCACAGCATTGGCAATAATAATTTTCTCTTTTTCATAATATCATTGTTTTTTTGGACTTTTGGACTGTTAGACTTTTGGACGTCCTATCCAACAGTCTAAAAGTCCAACAGTCCAACAGTCTATTCTTTAATTATCGTTTCGCTTGCTGTTTTTCCCTCGTAGTTCAGTCTTAGAATATACAGGCCAGCAGGCAGTTTCGTACAGTCTATCGACTCTCGATAAACTCCGGTCAGATTTTTTCGGCGGATTCTTTCATAAAGTTTACCCTCAGCCGAATACAGCGAAATATCTGCATCCGAAGGATTTTCCATCGTAAATTCCACATACAAAGTCCAATCCACCGGATTTGGCCAGATCTTGTACGGCTTGGATTGCGCCCGTTTCTCGGCCTCGTCTCCGAAGGAAAAATCGCCGATATTCCACAATTTATCGAGTACAGCTTGATTTTCAGGATCTTTGTCCAAATAAAGATGCTCCTGCGGAGGAAAATAAAAGGCTGTGGCAAAGATTTCCGATTCGTCCTCGTTCACACCGCGCACTGTCTCAAACACCGGATAGCGATAACCCTTTGTGTACCAGCGACAAGTTTCTGTACGAGTGCGTCTGCTCGATTCTTCGCTTGTCGAATATTTGCCTGCGACCTCGTCTATCACCTGTGTCGATTTGATTCTCAGGACAGTATCGAGCCGCAGGCCATCGGGAAGAAACATTCGTCCGTAAGCGTCGGCCTCCACAGTGATATGTCCATCGGAGCGCGAAGGAATCGAAGAAGAGTACAGCGCTTCGGATGAATAAGTTGCAGAAGCTGATTCTCCATAATTGAAAGGAAAAGGCACGACGAGCAAAGGCGAACCGTACTCTAAGCGGACAACAGGATTTTCGTGAGCCAGCAGTGTAAGCGTGTCATTTTTAGTGCGATAATAATACACCGTGTTGTGTTCCGTACCTGTTACAAACTCGCATCCGGCGCTGGCTTTTTGGTCGAAGCGAACTTTTCCTGCGACGTACACGCCGGCATCGTCGCTCGGTGGAAGTGAGTAATACAGAGCGTATTCCTCGTTTACGGTTGTGAGTTCTGAAAAATCCCAAGTTCGATTTGCGCCGGCCTGACCGGGATTTTTGTATTCTACCTGTCTCTTTATCAGCGAATCGCCAACGCGAAGTCCGTTATGTGTCGAGTTCAGCTGTCCGTGCAGAGCGAAAGGAAGCGAAAATATCGCCAAAATAAAGCATAATGATTTAGTTTTCATAATGATACTTCTTTTGGACTTTTGGATTTTTAGACTTTTGGACGTCCTAATCTAACAGTCCAAAAGTCTAACAGTCCAAAAGTCTATTTATGATTTTTTGTCTATCTAATATGATGCAAACGGAGGCGAAAACGTTGCACGAAGGGAATAATTTTTTTCAAGAACCAGGACTTTTTCAATTAGGAATTAAAAATTAAGAATTAAGAGAGCTACGCAGTCTGGTTTGGTGAAAGAGATCTGCGCACATCCGTAAAATCTGCGTCATCTAAGTGCAAAACGACAATCAAACCAGTCTGCGCAGCTCTCTTAATTCTTAATTTTTAATTCTTAATTGACTGCGTAGCGTCCTGGCTACTGGTTCTTGCAATCCTGGTTCCCAAAAGAAATCCTGGTTCCCAAAAATTAATATCTTTGCGGCGTAAAATGAATGATATTATTTTTGAAATCATTTTGTCATAGAACAAGTTATCCTTTAGAAATTGAATTATGGGAAGAGCGTTTGAATACAGAAAAGCAACCAAAATGAAGCGCTGGGGCAACATGTCCCGCGTATTTACCCGACTGGGAAAACAAATTACCATCGCGGCAAAATCGGGTTCCGACCCCGACACAAATCCCGCTTTGAGAGCATTGATACAGAACGCAAAAGCGGAAAATATGCCCAAAGAAAATATCGAACGGGCAATAAAACGCGCTGTCGAAAAAGATCAGTCGGATTACAAAGAAATGACTTACGAAGGCTACGGGCCTCACGGTATAGCTTTTATCATAGAAACTGCTACCGACAATCCCACTCGTACAGTGGCCAATATCCGAAGCTATTTCAACAAATATGGCGGAGCGCTTGGAACTTCGGGAAGCGTAGAGTTTATGTTTGAACACAAATGTATGTTCGCCGTAGTGCAAAAAGATGGCCTTGATCTTGAAGAACTTGAACTCGAAATGATAGACTACGGAGCCGACGAAATATTTGCCGACGAAGGACAAGTGGTGATTTACGGAGCTTTTGAATCCTTCGGAGGAATACAGAAGTATCTGGAAGAAAAGGGATTCGAGATCATCAAAGCAAAATTTGAACGTATTCCCACTGGCGAACTTAAAGCGCTATCGCCGGAGCAAACTGCTGAACTTGAGAAACTAATCGACAAGTTCAACGACGACGACGACGTGCAAAACGTATATCACAACATGTCTGAAAATGAATAAGAAAAACTTAATAAGACCCTTACTCACATTAGCTTTAGTGATGCTGGCGCTATACACCGGCATAAGGCTGGGCAATATGAGCGGCGACCCCGATGCGCGAAAAGCCTTGAATTTGCTGATGCCTCGACAGGATAAGCTATCGACCGTGCTGGGATACATTTCGAGATATTATGTCGATTCTGTATCGACCGACAAGCTCGCAGACGCTGCAATTCCTGCAATTTTGAAAGAACTCGATCCTCATTCGGTGTATATCCCCGCCGAAAAACTGCCGCAATCCAACGAATCGCTCGAAGGAAATTTCGATGGAATAGGCGTAACCTTTCAAATGCCAAATGATACTGCGATAATAATCAACGTAATGAGCGGAGGACCCTCGAGCGATAAAGTATATCCGGGCGACCGTATAATTACGGTAAACGACTCGTTGATAGCCGGATGTAAATTATCGCAGAACAGCGTGGTGAAATTGCTGCGCGGCAAAGCAGGAACAAACGTAAAAGTCGGACTGAAAAGAGAAGGTGAACAAAAACTTGTATCTGCCACAATTACACGTGGAAAAGTAGCGATAGTAAGCATCGACGCAATTTACATGATCGCTCCAAACACCGGATATATCCGTTTGAACACATTCTCGCGAACCACTCATTCCGAATTTGTAAAAGCCGCCGACAGCCTGCATAAATCAGGAATGATCAACATGATACTGGATCTGCGAGGCAATAACGGCGGATTCCTCGGACAGGCATTCGACATGGGCAGCGAATTTCTGCCTAAAAACACACCTATAGTATATACCGAAGGCAGAGCTTTGAAACGAGAAAGTATGTACTCTAACGGCAGCGGTATTTGTATGAACGACAAATTAGTAGTGCTGATAGACGAAGAATCGGCCTCAGCAAGCGAAATCTTAGCCGGCGCTATACAGGATAACGATAGAGGAACAATAGTGGGACGACGATCTTTCGGTAAAGGACTCGTACAAAAACCAATAGAACTCGAAGACGGCTCAGGAATAAGACTTACCATCGGACGATACTACACTCCTTCGGGACGATGTATCCAACGTCCATATTTACATGGCGCTGAAGGCGAAGAAGAATATTTTCTCGAACTGTCGCGTCGATACCGAAACGGCGAAATGCTCTATGCCGACAGCATGAAGCAAAACGATAGTACGAAGTATTATACCGTCAATGGTAGAGTGGTTTATGGAGGCGGAGGAATAACTCCCGACGTCTTTGTTCCAGCCGATACGATGAATAATTATGCTATAGCTGTGCGACGTAAAAATCTGATTTACAACTATGCCCTTAAATTCAGCGACAGCCGCCGCGAAGAATTACGGAAAGTAAAAACTATCGACGATTTGAATCGCTTTTTCGCCCGAAACGACCCCTATCAGGGCTTCACGGTCTATGCCATGCAAAACGGAATCAAAGGAGAAGAACAAGATATAAACAAATCTAAAGGCCTGATAGAGGCGCAACTCAGAGCATTCGCGGGACGCACAACCACGCTCGGCGAAACAGGCGCAACATACTTTTTCAACAAAATTGACAATACTGTGCAAATGGCACTAAAACAATTCGATACTCAAAATTCTCAAAAGAAATGAATTTCGAAGAATTGATACTGAAACGTCAAAGCGACAGGCAATACGACACAAGCCGTCCTGTCGAAGACGAAAAATTGAACAAGTGCATCGAAGCAGCGCGTTTGGCTCCATCGGCCTGTAATGCACAGCCTTGGAAATTTATAGCCCTGCGCGACCCCGAAATCCGAGCCAAAGTCGGACAATGCGCCGCAAGCATGGGAATGAATAAATTTTGCCTCGATGCGCCTATGCTTGTGGTACTTGTGCTGGAAAAACCAAACCTGACTTCAAAAATCGGCAGCGTGCTTAAAAACAAGGAATACACCTTGATAGACGTCGGCATTACCGCCGCGCACTTTTGCCTTCAGGCTACCGAACTTGGACTCGGAAGCTGCATAGTGGGCTGGTTCGATGAGAAAAAAATCCGCAAACTGCTCGGAATACCCTCGTCTAAACGCATACCGCTCTTGATTTGTGCAGGTTATCCGGCCTCGCCACAACGTCCGAAAATACGTAAAGATTTAGAAAAAATATATTCTACTGATAAATACTGAATTTCAAAAATCCATCATCCATCTAAATTTATAATTTATGAAGTTTAAACTATTGATTTTGTTTCTGTTTCTCTTGTCCGCAACCGCGTGCAAAAACAAACCCGTTAAACCGCTGCCCGACTATATGACAATCACAAATAACTATGTGAACCTCAGAGGTCTGGCTCTGGGTACCTCGTACAGCATAACATACAAAGACGTCGAAAAACGCGATTTTCACGACTCGGTGCAAAACCTGCTCGACCGCTTCGAAGCCTCGCTTTCGATATATCGCGATTCCTCAATAATCGCAAAAGTAAATGCAAACGAGGATGTTATACTCGACGACTATTTCATAACCGTATTCAACAAAGCAAGCGAAATATCGGAAGCCACCGGTGGCGCATTTGATATTTCGGCCTCGCCTCTGTTCGAAATCTGGGGATGGGGAGCCAAAGAACGTCAGGAAGTTAGCCCGCAAATGATCGACAGCCTCAAACAATATGTCGGCATGGACAAAGTGCGCATCGAAGACCGCCGAATCGTAAAAACAAATCCAAATATAACGCTTAACGTCAATGCAATAGCCAAAGGTTATTCTTCGGATGTGATAGCTACATTCCTGAAAAACATGGGTATCGACGATTATCTTGTGGAAATCGGAGGCGAAATCGTTGCAAAAGGAAAAAATCCGCAGGAAATGGCCTGGCGCACAGGAATCGACATGCCGGTCGAAGGAAATCTGATTCCCGGACAAGCCTTGCAGGTGGTGCTATCTGTAACCGACGCAGGAATGGCCACTTCGGGAAACTATCGCCGATTTTATGTCGAAAACGGCCAAACGTACTATCACACAATCGATCCGCGAACAGGCTATCAGGCAAAACAAAACATCCTGAGCGCTACAGTAATCGCACCCGACTGCCTCACTGCCGACGCATACGCCACTGCTTTTATGGTGCTGGGACTCGAAAATTCAAAACAAATCCTTGCACAACATCCTGAAATTGAAGCATATTTCATATATTCCGAAAACGGCGAAAACAAAGAATTTTTCTCCGACAAAACAAAAACCAGAATAGTGGAATGATAACCATTGCGTATCGCGAATCATGAAACTTTGCTCGCTGAACGAATCAGACGCAATATTTGTTGTTATTATAGTCAATATCGACGTCTTTTTAAAAAGATATTGACAGGTTTTATTTTTGTAATATTTGTCGAACAGATTATTATAAATAAATTATGCAAATTGTTGAAAAAATAATATCGAAGGAAACGTTTAAATCGCGTACCTTTGCGGCGTTAATAGACGTGATTTATGAAGCGTATATCATGGTATAAAGTCTTGCTAACCTTCGGAATTTCAGGCATATTACTGTACATTGTCTATGCCTTTGTGTCCGATGACGACAAAAGCAAACAAATGGTTTGCAAGGATATATCAGTAGAAATTTTAAATATCGACGACGCAGGTTTTGTAACCGCCTCCACCGTTTGCGAGATCATAGAAGAAAGCAAACTCGCAGGCAAGGGTAAAAGGCTGAATGACAGCGTTGCTATAAGAGTGCGTAAAATGCTTGAAACGAAAAGTTACATAAAGAATGTGCGAGCTTATCCATCGGGCGATGGGATTTTGCATGTTTCACTGGAACAGCGTGTTCCGGTGGTGCGAATAATAAGTTCCTCCGGATCTTGCTATTTAGATGCCGAAGGATACGCCTTTCCTCCATCGCCGGATTACGTCCACGATGTGCCTTTGGTAACAGGCAGAGTACCACTTCCATACAAACTTCCGTACAAGGGATCGATGCCCGAAAAAGGCTCGCAATTCGCCATGAAACTGCTCGACTTCGCTGCATACATAAGCAAAGACCAATTCTGGAATGCTCAAATACAGCAAATAAACACCGACGAAAAAGGAAATATCGAACTGAACATGTGCGCTGGTAAAGAAACTGTTAGGCTTGGACAGCTTGATAATTACGAATTTAAACTCGATAAATTGATGACCTTTTACAACAAGGTATATCCTTATTTGGAAAGAAATAAATACAAATCATTCGACCTGCGTTTCGGAGATCAGGTGGTGGCAACAAGCGAATGAGGGTCATAAAACAATCACAAAAAGAATGATATAAAAAAATAACAGATATAAAATAAATTAAAAATTTAATACAAAACTAAAAAATTGTTAAACGAATGTCGAATTACATAGCAGCAATAGATCTGGGTACCACAAAGGTGGTAACTATTTTGGGTGAAAAAAGTAGCAACGGGCGTTTTCGAATAGCGGCCTACTCCGATGCCGATTCGTCGGGAGTTCGTAGAGGGCAAGTTGAAAACATTCAGCATGTTATCGAAGCAATAAAACCCACGCTGCAAACCGTTAAGAAAAACGCCGGAATCGAAAATATCCCGGAAGTATTTGTTGGCATCGCAGGTCAGCACATACGATGTATCGAAAGCCGAGCCGATGTAACCCGCAAGGCATACGACGTTGAAATATCGGAAGACGAGATAAAACGCCTCGAAACAGATATGTACAAAATCAGAATGGAACCCGGCGAAGAAGTTTTGCACGTCATCCCGCAGCATTATTCCGTTGACGACAGCCACGGAGTTTCCGATCCCGTTGGACGACTGGGACAACGCCTGTCGGGTAATTTCCATGTGATTATAGGCAAAACTTCATCGGTACAGCATACCGAATTGTGCATAAAACGATTGGGACTTTCGCAAAAACGACTGATCCTCGAACCCCTCGCCTCGGCGCACGCCGTACTCAACGAAGACGAAAAAGAAATGGGAGTAGCAATGATTGATATGGGCGGAGGCACAACAGATTTGGCTGTGTATCACGATAAAATAGTGCGCCACACGGCAGTTATTCCCTTCGGAGGAAATATCATTACGGAGGACATCAAAAAAGGATGCGAAATACTGCTCCGTCAAGCCGAACAAGTAAAAGTGCAGTATGGCTCGTGTTTGGCTTCTATGGCGCCCGAAAACAAGGTGATTGCCATTCCCGGAATTGCCGGACGCGAATCGCGCGAAATCGGATTCAAATCCTTAGCCTCCATTATCGAAGCCCGATTAGACGAAATCATCGGCACGGTTATGCTGGAAATCAACCGCTCGGGATACGCAAAAAAACTTGGAGCTGGAATAGTTCTGACGGGAGGCGGCTCGAAAATGAAAGATCTGCTGGGATTTATCAAACTAAAAACCGGAATGGACGTCCGTCTGGGCAAACCGGAATATACTACATCCGATTCTGCTATAGAAATATTGCAGCCAAAATACTCTACTGCTGTGGGACTTATCATGTGCGGAGCCGATTATTTGCAAGGAAATCAGATACTATCGTACGGCGATGTTGATAATAAAATAAATAAAGACAAAGCAAACGAGGCTATTGAATTGAAAAACAATGCAATCGTTACCGAAGTTACTCCTCGCAACGAAGTTACAACACCCGAACAAAAGCCCAAAAAAGGACTGATGCAGGTCGTACTCGACTTTTTCGAGGAATCGAAAGACGAAAAAATCTGAACGGGAGACAAGATTTCAAGAGCCAGGATTACAGGAATCAAGAGCCAAGATTACCAGAACATTATATCATAAAAAAGCCCTTGCGAAAGATTTCGTAAGGGCTTTTGATTCAATTTTTTGCTCCCCAGCTAGGACTTGAACCTAGGACCCCATGATTAACAGTCATGTGCTCTAACCAACTGAGCTACTGAGGAGTTTCTTTGTTGCGCTTCGCAATGCCAAAGCATCCGAATTGCGGGTGCAAAGGTATGATAAAAGTTTTAATCCTGCAACATTTTTTTTGATATTTTTTATACTTTCGAGCAAATCACGTGATATTCAGGCACAAAATAAAAGCCGTCGCTTGTTGAAAGGGACGGCTTTGAG
Organism: Prevotellaceae bacterium; assembly: GCA_031280885.1. Classification (GTDB taxonomy): domain Bacteria; phylum Bacteroidota; class Bacteroidia; order Bacteroidales; family UBA932; genus JAIRLF01. The sequence goes on from JAITGD010000011.1 coordinate 14,396, forward strand.
AGGATTTCGAGACGAAAATCTACTTCACATACTCGGCTGCGTTCAGAAAATCGAAGCTTTTTTGAACGTCTTCTTGCGGCGTACCGTCGTAGCGTTCCACTTCGACATACCAATCCTTCACGCCCATCGAATAAGCTTGGTCGAACACGGCTTTGAAATCCATCGTTCCACTTGCGCCTATAGCCTTTTCGTCCTTTATATGAAGCGTTTTGATGCGGTCGGCATATTGTTTCATCACCTCCGCAGGGCTGTAGCCTCCTACCTGCGCCCAATACACATCGAGCTGGAAAAATACATGCGAAGGGCTTGTATATTCCATCAGATAATCGTACAAAGTTCTGTCTTCGATTTTAGTTTTAAACTCAAAATCATGGTTATGATAGCCAAAACTCATGCTTGCACCGGCAACGGCCAAAGCTATTTCGTTGAAATAGTCGCCGTATTGTTTCACCGTATCGGGCGATGCACCTTCGCCGCCAATGGGAGCATAAGGCATAACCATATACTTGAAACCAGCGGTGTTATGAGCGTCGATAGCTCGGCTCCACCAGGCCATATCTTCGGTTTTATTTTCCGAAAGATTACGTCCCAGATGAGCGCTGGAAGCCTTCATACCCAGATCGTCCACCATTTTTTTAAACTCGGCGGGTTCCAGATTGTAGATCTTCCCGTCGCTGTATCCGGCAGTTTCGAGATTAACATATCCCATTTTCGCCACCGCTTCCAGCACCGCTTTAATACCCAAATCCTTAACGTCATCGCGCAGAGAATAAAGCTGTAAACCGATGTTTTTGTTTGTTTTTGCTTTTTTGACCTCGCCTCCGCAAGCCGAAAGTAAGCCCGGAACCGCCAGTCCGCCAGCCACTGCAAAAGCAGCTGTCTTAATAAAATCACGTCTATTTTTCATATAATCCGAATTTTAAGTGAATAATTAATTACGCCGCAAAGGTAAACATTTTTTTAATGATTAAGGCGAAATATTAAATTGAGGTGCTAAACCATAAGATCGATTACAGATGAATGGCAAATGAGGGTGTAAGCAAGAAAGTCCCGCAGGGACAACACTTTATTAACCGTAGGCTTTAGCCTACGGAGAGCAGATATACACACTCTCCCAAAGTCCCGCAGGGACGACACTTGAAAATC
>JAITGD010000174.1 GCA_031280885.1 Prevotellaceae bacterium
TACGCAGTTTCTCGAAATTTTGTATGCCTATCGGCAGTTTTCTAATATCAGACATAAGCGGAAATATCTATTAATAACGTTGCAAAGTTAATTAACAATTTTTAGATCTGTTTTGAACCACTTGGAGATTCTGAAAAAATTTTATGTAATTTTGTGCCAAGTTTCGTGTGTCGAAATCAAATTAAAAATGAGTGAAGAAATGTTGGCGATGAGTTTATATAAAATTACATCAGATTATGAAAATAGTGTACTTTCAATCCCGTTTAGGCAATCAAATGTTTCAATATGCTTTTTTTAAGTATTTGAAGCAGAAACAGAGGTCTGCGGTGTATCTTGACGCCACCGCGCCATATATTCGGAAAGCAGGGAAAATCGAATTGGAACGTGCTTTCCCTGTCGCAGCAAATAACAAATATTTTTTACCCTATTGGAAAGCACGCCCTTTCTACCTGTTGGGAGATGTGTTTAAAAAAGTTTTTCACATAAATCTACAGACAGATATTGAAAACCCTATAGGCAAAAAAATTTGGTGGAAAGGTTATTGGCAAGAATTTCGATACCCCGAACAGGTGAGAGAAGAATTGTTGTACGATTTTCAATTTGAGGCTATATCCGACAAAAACAACCAAAATCTCATGCGCAATATACTAAATACCAATTCTGTGAGCATCCACGTGCGCAGGGGTGATTATGTGCAGCCGGAGATACGCCACATTTTCGGCGATATTTGTTCGCCGGACTATTACCAAAAAGCGATTGTGCATATCAAATCAGAAGTAAAAAACCCTATATTTTTTATTTTTTCAGACGATCCACAATGGACACAGGAGAATATACAGCCGGAAAACGCCGTTTATATCAATTGGAATGTCGGGAAGAATAATTTTCGCGACATGCACTTGATGAGCTTATGTAAACACAACATAATAGCAAACAGCTCATTTAGCTGGTGGGGAGCATGGTTAAATCAATACGATAGAAAAATAGTCATATCTCCTGCAAAATGGTTTCAGAATTATCCCGAAACATTTATTGACAATTTGCTCCCTCCGGCATGGCGCCGCGTGGGAATGGCGAATCCGAATATATCGCTCCTTGTTCCCAATCTTACCGAACAGGAATTATGTTGGTTATTAGAACAAAACTACGGTGATTTTGAGATTTTGACAGATTATGCTTATCATTATACCGACAAGAGGATAAAAACAAATGAACAACAACCGGTTGGTAATCATGTCTTTAAATTAACAAAAAAAGAACTACATTTATTCCGGAATAAAAACCAACTCGTATGCAAACTTGTGAACTATTTCAAAAACAGCAATATATAATAATTATATGGACAATCAAAAAGCAGCAAAATTATTGCGCAAAATAAATAATGTGTTATCAATTTGTTTTGACAGCAGCAAAACTGTGGCGTCATCAGTAGAAATAGACGTTATAATTCCCGTAGTGAAAAAAGATTTACGCATTTTGCCCTTGTGCTTGGCTGGTATTAGGGACTGTGTGCAGCATCCTATCAAAAATATCTATGTTGTAGCTCCTTCGGAAGAGGAAATAATCCGTTTTTGCCAAGACAATTATTTACAATATATTGACGAAACAAGCGTATTGGGATTCGGCCCTAAAGAACTTGATTTAAAAATTATTGAAGCAAACGGCTCAATCATCGACCGAAGCGGCTGGCTCTTTCAGCAACTTATTAAATTATCCGGTACCATTGGGACTTGTCCCAATTATTTGTGTATCGACGCCGACCATATTCTTTTGCAACCTCATGCTTTCATCAGCTCTGCCAACGAACCTGTGTTTTACATGAGTTACGAAAGGCACCAGCCATACTACGACATGATAAAAACATTGACCGGTATAACCAACATATCCAAACAAAGTTACGTGGCGCATAAAATGATCGTCAATCGAAAGCAACTTGCTGCATTGCACCATCATATATCCGATTATTGCGGACAATACTGGATAGACGCCATCCTATCAAGATACGATAGGAAACAAATATCCGGTTTTTCGGAGTACGAAATATATGGTAATTACGTGAAAAACAAAATGATGATACCTTGGAAACAACATTCCTTGAAACTTAAATATGTAGCAGATTATCAACTACTAAGAAAAAAATATGGAAGAATATACCGATCAATAACATTCCCCGAATACTATTAGTTAACGGCAAATTGTAATTAGTTATACATTTGGCACACTTAGTTATGCAGCAGTTATACAGTTGTTCGAGATCAGAAAACATGACACTCGCGAAGCACAGTGTATAACTACCACATAACTATTGTATAACAATCTGTTCTAATTTAAAGTGCCATTTAAAGTGCCATTTTTTCCTGACTTTGACACTTTCAAAATCTTCATTTTTCAATAACCTGTAAATTAGTGTTTTATGATTTTTGCATTCCGGCGAATATATTTGCAGATTATAAAATTTGTATTACCTTTGCGCCCGCAAACCGAATGGTGCCATAGCTCAGTTGGTAGAGCAACGGACTGAAAATCCGTGTGTCCCTAGTTCGATTCTAGGTGGCACCACTTTAATTGCAAGATTATAGCATGACCATGCGTTTTAACAAAATGGCAAATATTGCGTTTTCATATTGGCTCAATAGCCTCGCCACTACTTGTGATTTTTAACTGATACTTAGATGGATGGCTCAATACTGATAGCTTTTATATTTACTCTGATTGCCGGTCTTTCGACAGGCATAGGCAGCTTTATTGCCTTGATTGCCAAACGAACCAACACAAAATTCCTGTGTTTTTCGCTTGGTCTTTCGGCTGGCGTGATGCTTTATGTTTCTTTCATGGAGATGATGCCCAGCGCAAAAATCGAACTAACAGAGGCTTTTGGCGAAAAAGCAGGTATGCTCTATATGATTATTGCGTTTTTTGGAGGGATGGGTCTGATTACTCTTATCGATCTCCTTGTACCAGAGTCGGGTAATCCTCACGAAATGCACGGTGTTGAAGAAATGGACAAAAAAGACGCCCTTCATCGCTCCGGTTTAATTGTGGCAATATCGCTTGCTCTTCACAATTTTCCTGAAGGAATTGCTACTTTCAGTTCGGCTTTGACAGGCATGGATGTTGCTGTGCCTATTACAGTTGCAGTAGCCATTCACAACATTCCCGAAGGCATTGCTGTTTCTGTGCCAATCTATCATGCTACGGGAAGTCGTCGCAAAGCCTTCTGGTACTCGTTTTTATCGGGTTTTGCAGAACCGGTTGGCGCTCTGATTGCCTATCTATTTCTGATGCAATATCAAAACCCTGCGATCAACGGAATGGTGCTTGCCGCTGTTTCTGGAATAATGGTTTTTGTTTCTTTGGACGAGTTGCTGCCTACAGCCGAAAAATATGGAAAACATCATGTTTCGATATCTGGAGTTGTTGTCGGAATGTTTATTATGGGATTGAGTCTGTTGTTGTTGGACTTTTAGACTATTAGACTTTTAGACTATTAGACGGTTGGACGGTTGGACGGTTGGATTATAAATTAAAAAGGCTTGTCTGTGATTCAACAAGCCCTTTTTTGTAGTAGCGGAGGCAGGACTCGAACCTACGACCTTTGGGTTATGAGCCCAACGAGCTACCAACTGCTCCACTCCGCGATTTGCGGTGCAAAGGTAATACTATTTTTTCAATCTGCAAACAAATTTTTGCTATCCGAAGTTAATTCACTAATTATCAATCTAAAAAAATTTATTATCTGCCTTTATAGCTACAAAATCCTTCAAATAAAGAGGCTCAAAATAGGCAATATCTTCAAAATTCTTCTGCTCCCATGCGTCGATTGCAGGCTTTATCAAACCGCGAGCAGAACTTTGCAAGTCAATAAAATCTATGTTCGACCTCTTGATGAGCGTTTTACATTTATCGGCTCCGCTGCCGAAGAATATTATTTTGCGTTCGGGATAAAGATGCGAAAATGAATCCTGCCCAACTTTTAATGCCTGTATATCAGATAGTCTATTAAGATCTGCGTCGAAAAGAGCGCAATAAACCTCATTTCGCCGAGCGTCTATCATCGGGCAGTATATCGCGTCTTTGTCGGCGCGATCGCAGAGTGAGGCGAGGCTCAGCAGACTATCGATGGCTATAAGCGGTTTTCCTGTAACGTAACAGATTCCCTTAACAGTGGATGCCGCTATGCGCAATCCGGTGTATGAGCCTGGACCTTTGTTAATTGCAATAGCATCAATCTGAATATATTTTATTTTGCTTTTATCAAGAACCTCCTTGATTAGCAGCGAAAGATTTTTGGCATGTTCACGTCCTGGTTTTTCTTCTAACTCCTTTATTTGCATGCCTTTATAGATGGCTACGGAGCAGACGTCTCCTCCGGTGTCGATACACAGAATGATCGTTTTTTCCAATTGTTAATTATTTTTTTGGATATTCTATACTCTGTAAAATTCCTGATTCTCTGGATATTGCGATCCAATCATCAAGCTCGAACTTAATTACTGCGAATCCGCATTTCGGAAGACTGCTCAGCATATCTCTACAAAAGTAATTCACTGCCAGAGTGATTTCAGGATTATGCCCTGCAAGAAAAACAGTGTGATATGCCTTATCGAGGCCGGTTACACGACTTATCAGGTAAGCCAGAGAACTATCGTACATCATTCTGTCTTTCATTATTTTACTTTCGCAAAAATCAAATTGTTTTGCAAAAATCTCTGCCGTTTCAAATGCTCTGTTCGCCGAACTTGAAATTATTGCACCCGGATTTTTGACTATCCCGAACAACTTGACAGCCATCTCTTTGGATTCATCTTTACCTTTTTGTGTAAGCCTCCGCAGATAATCGACAGAATTATTTCGAGTTTCGGCCGTTGCATGGCGAATAAGTACAAGTGTTTTCATCGTACATTTTTTTGCAAAAGTAAACCTTTTTTGAATTATAGTACTTTTGTAGCGGTTAAACCTTGATGTTTTTTAGTGATTTCTTTACGAATTAATATGATTTATTGCTTAAAATTTCTGATAGCGCTCATTGTTTCGATGCCTTTATATTCATTCTCTCAAACGTTTACGGTGAAGGGAAGGATTATCGACTCAGGCACGCACGATAATTTGCCCGGAGCAAGCGTTTATGTGGTTGAAACAAAGCACGGAACGGCTTCCGACGAAAAGGGCTATTATTTTTTAAACCTTCCGGCGGGGAACTATACTTTGCGTTTTTCGTACGTTGGCTATAGCGATATAGAGTTGAAAATCAGCCTAAATTCTCCTCTTGTAAAGGACGTCAGTTTGCAAGCCGACGTGCTGTTGCCCGGAGCAGTTGTTTCGGCACGTGCCGGCGATTACAATATCTCGAACACAACCATGGGTGTAGAAAGATTGAGTATGAAAGAAGTACGTCTTCTTCCAGCAATAATGGGCGAGGTGGATATACTCAAAACCATTCGTTTACTCCCTGGCGTACAGTCGGTTTCAGAAACCAGCACAGGATTCAGCGTTAGAGGCGGATCGCCCGATCAGAATTTAATCCTTCTTGATAATACAACTGTCTATAATCCATCACATTTAGTAGGATTTTTTTCGACCTTCAACAATGATGTTATCAGCGGAATCGAGCTTTACAAGGGACATTTTCCGTCGCGACACGGAGGACGTTTATCGTCGCTGCTCGAAGTTCAAACTCGCGACGAAATTCCTCACCGAATAAACGGCACAGGCGGAATAGGCCTCATTTCGAGCCGTTTGATGGCCGAAGGTCCTTTGGGACAAAAAACAAGCTGGATGATTGCCGCCCGTCGCACTTATGCCGATATTTTTTTGATTTTTGCGCGGGAAGAGGACATGCGCAAGGCGTCGATGTATTTCTACGATTTGAACGGAAAACTTACTCATCGATTTTCGGAAAAAGATAAACTCGAACTGAACATATACAACGGTTTAGACAAAATGGCAAGCGCTCCGGGGTATTTCAACTACGGAAACACTGTCTCGTCGCTCACGTGGAGCCGTGTGTTTTCGGCGAATCATTACGGAAAATTCAGTATCCATTTTACTGATTATTCGTACAATCTGGGATCGAATCTGAATAATTCGGACGTTGACTGGAAGTCGCGAATCAGAGACTGGGCTTTTCGCTCCGACTTTCACCGCCCGATAAACTCTGTTTGGAATCTGTCTTATGGAATTTCCTGTACACATCACATTTTCAGTCCGGGAGAAATACGCATGACCGGCCTGAATCTTCAAAACTATGTCATTCCCTCAAGCGAAGCCACCGAATACGGAGCTTACCTATCCAACGAACAAACTGTGTCAGAGAAACTTTCGCTCAAATACGGACTGCGTTTTTCGGCTTTTCAGAATAGCGGCTCGTTGCGACGCACATACACCGGCCTGGAGCCAAGTCTGGGAGCAGTGTACAAGCTCACTCCCCTTTCGTCGATCAAAGCAAACTGTTCGAGGAACATACAGTATTTGCAATTAGCCAACAATTCGTCGGCCGGATCTCCTTTTGACGTTTGGTTTCATGCCGGTCAGAAGGTTAAACCGCAGGAAGCTAACGTGTTTTCGGCTGGATATTTCCACAATTTCAAAGATAATATGTATGAAACTTCAGTAGAAATCTATTATAAAGATTTACAAAATGTTATCGATTTTCGCGAACATTCGAGCCTGCTGCTTAATCAGCATCTTGAGGACGAAATACGGTCGGGAACCGGCCAAGCTTGCGGCCTGGAACTGATGGTGCGAAAAAATTCGGGACGGTTTACAGGCTTCGTTAATTACACCTTGTCGCGCTCGGAGCGCACTATCGCCGAAGTGAACAAGGGAAAAACTTATCTGGCCCCATACGATAGAACACACGCTATCAATGTTGTAGCAAGTTTCAATCTTTCGTCGAAAGTAAATATTTCGGTGATTTGGGTCTTCGCTACAGGTATGCCATGTTCTTATCCCACAGGACGTTTTGCTGTGGGCGACGAATATTTTCCGATCTACTCGGGACGCAATGAATATCGCAAACCCGATTATCACCGCATGGATGTGTCGCTGAATTTCATCCCCAGACCCAAGTCAAAGAGGTGGTTGAGAGGCGAATGGAACTTTTCGATATATAATGCCTACAACCGAAAAAATCCATGGATGATAAATTATCAACAGGACAAAACGACGGGAATACCTTATGCCGAAATGACTTACATGTTTGCCATCGTGCCATCAATTACATACAATTTTAAATTTTAGATGATGAATAAAGTGTTTATAATCAATTTACTAAATATTACTTGCGGACTGCTGACGGTCTGTCTGTGGCAAGGATGTACCGAGCGCATGAATATCAAAACCGATAATTCGCCTCCGGTTATCGTTGTTTACGGCGAACTGACTGACGAACTGAAATTTCAGGATGTAATGCTCAGTCGTTCATCACCTTACTTCGACAACGTGCCGAATCGTGGAATTTCCAATGCCGAGCTTAGCGTTCACTCTTCCGTCGGCGATGTTTATCGTTTTGCAGCAAGCGACAGCATCGAAGGATTGTATCGCTCTGTTTCTAAATTCGTTGTAGCTCCGGGACTAAATTATTCTCTGTCGATTAAGGTTGATTTCGATAACGACGGCGCTCTCGACGAATACAGCGCTTTAACAGAGGCCTTTCCAACGGTAGCTCTCGATTCGCTGAAAATCGAAGCAATAGATTTTTTCGGGCAAAAAAATTATTTTCTGTATGTGTATTTCCAAGCGCCGTCCGACGAAAGTTATTACTTGTTCAAGGTGTATCTCAACGATTCGTCGGTAACAGCAAAACTTACCGACTATCGCATTGTAAATGACCGACTTTTTAGAGGACAATATACAAAATATAGTTTGCTCCGCCTGAAAGATATTTCGGAACGCGAGCGAGATTCGGAAGAGGAGCGCGAGCGCTCGGTTTACATCCAAGCCAACGATAAAATCGAAGTAAGAACAGGGGTAATTCCCTCAGGATATTTTGATTTCATCCGTCAATGCCGTCAGGAACAAGATGGCGAAAATCCTATGTTCGGAGGCCCGGCGTCGAATATCACAACAAATATCAACAAAGATGGTGTTGGCTATTTTGCAACTTATTGTATTTCACGGAAAAGCATTGTGTTTACAGGATCTTCCTGACTTTGACACTTTTTTTCACTTTGATTGAACAAAATCAAAAAAAGTAAATATCTTTGCGGAAAATTTCGCAGGAAATGTGAATAGGGTATAAAAATATAGAGAATATTGTCCTGAGTATAAATGGCCGGTTGATAGCAATTTAGCTTTGCCGGTTGGGGTTTATGGTTGAACAAAAGTACATAAATTAAATGCTATGATAGGACGATTCATGAAAGCAAACATGCCGTTGATTACGGGTGTGTTTTTTGCTCTTACAATCTTTAGCGCTACGGCACAGGCGCAGTACGACCTGTACGGCTTGTGGGCGCGTAAAACCGGCGTCTTTGCCGACCATTCCGGTATATCGGTAAGCCAGATGATTACCGACAATGCAGGCAATTT
>JAITGD010000209.1 GCA_031280885.1 Prevotellaceae bacterium
CATTAATCACTAAAACGTTTTGCTGCCCGATTTTCCAAACGATGAACTGTCGGGGTTTATATCCCAGTAATGAAACGATGTTCCTTCGACATAGCCAACATAGATGCCGATAACTTTTCCTGCCTTGTTTTTGCCGTAAACAACCATTTTATAACAGTTCTTTTTAGTTCGGATTCCGCCAACGACTTTTCCTCCAACCTCTGCTCCCATATTGTTGTTTATTACAATATTCAGGTCTCCATTATATGTGCCGTAATCGACAAAGCAGGCGAGAAGATTTGCAGGGTTAGTGTCGAAATTATAGTTTTCGTTTTTGATTGTACTGTAAGTTACGGCGTCATCAGGGTTGTTCACCTTGCATATTGTTGACGGTCGCCTGCCTGCGTCGGAATGAAAAGTGGCAATCAGTTTTGCGCTGCTCTGCGGAAATTCCATATAACCAAGCAATCCATTCGGTTGATATTTTATCGACGCCACAGTTTTCCCGCCTGCCGAAATTGAGGATGGCTTCTGTTGCCGGTCGTTATAATCCGCCGCAACCTGTATGGCGTACTTCATGCTGTAAATAGCATTGTCGAGTTCTGCCGTTCCGGACGTTCCGCCTCCGTCGTCGTCGTCGTCGTTTTTATCCTTCGAGCAGCCCGAAAACAGCAGACACAGGATAGCAAGCATTTGTACTAAAAACATTTTCCTGCTTGTGTGGCTTTTCGGCCTCGCCCCGTTTGAATGGTTTTCGGTCTCCATTTTCGATTTAAAAAATCTTTTTTTCATCTTGATTTACTTTTTATGCCCTTGCGGGCGGTTAATAATTAATTATTAGCTGTTTTTCTGAACTTTATTTTGATGCATTTTTAACCTCATTTTTCACTTGCCGAATAGCGGCTTTGACTTCTTTCTGTGTGATACGGAGTTTTTCTCTTGCGGCTTTGGCTTGTTTGGCCGTACCCATAATTGCCAGATTGCCAAGAATCAGTCCTGCAAAAATGCATCCTACTGCCAAAAGATTGCCATTTACGCCGCCCATTGCGGCAAACACCCGCGAGATCAATATTCCCGCCGTCCAGATAGCAAGCATTATCCATACATCGGTTTGCATTTTTTGCATAGCTTTAATCAGAGATTCAAAGGTTTCTTTGTCGAAGGTTTCTCCATTTTTAAAGTGAGCGGGAGTCAGTTTCCCAATAATTTGTTTTGATGACATAATTTTTACTTTTTTATGCCCTTGCGGGCGGTTAATAATTATTTTGATTCATTTAAAATATTTTCCGGAATTTCCTGCGGAGTAGTAATATTTTTGAATACAACGTACACCGATTTGGTTTCAAAGCCATTTAATCCCACCTTTAAAGTTCCATAAATACAGGCATTTGTTACAGTCAAATCGCAGATTACAGGTATGAGTTTCATCCTTATTTTACTGTCTTTTATCTCAATTGGATTTACCGATTCAACTCCGCCTTTAACTTGACAATTTGTCATATATCCATCTTTATTGAGACTTGAACTAACAATTGAATTGTCCGAATATCTAAAAGTATTTTTTTCATCGGATTCTGTGTCCTGATTATTAGAATATTTCAAAGGCAAATGCAATTTTTCAGCAGAAAGTTTCAATGTCGTGATTTGCTTTAAATCAGCCGAACAGGTAAAATACAGATTTACGTTTTTCGATCCTTCAAACAGGATTTCTCCCGCATATTCCTGTTCGGAAAAGAACATCGGCTCATAAGCGGGCGTAAATAATTCTGAGGCAAGTCGTGGCGCCGGCGTAAGCAGCACATTTTTATCCTTGTTTTTCTCGGCAAGAAAAAACAGCGGCTGTGTTTCTACTTCGGTGGATTCAATCGGGCTGATTCCCTCGAATCCTATCAAAAGAAACTTAGCCTTAATGCTGTCAATATTAATGAGATGTCCGTAGGTAGTAGGCTGTGCAACGCCGTTCTTAGTTAGCTCATAGGCCAATACCTCTATTTTGGCAGGCAATTTTACGGCAGGATTTTCAGCGTCGGCCACAAACCATCGCTGCGCCAATTTGCCGATTAAGTCTTCGTCGGTATTCAGCAAAGAGCTGGAATACTTTATCCAAAAACCTTTCATAACAGAGACTTCGCAAGAAATCCCTGCTTTATTTGCATCTGTTTCCATTTCGCCGTGCGATTCGTATTTCTTCAGAACGTCTTCGGCTTTTGGTCCGCAGGCATAAAGTCCTGCTGCTGTAATCATTGCGATAGCAAAGTGTTTAAATTTCATAACTTAATTCCTCCATACTTTGTGCTTCCCTCTGGAAGCGATTAATGCTTTTATTTTTGATTATCAATAAATTATTACCATAACATTGCGTGTAATAATTTGCAAAGTTACGGTGCTTCAGAATACGTGTCAATCACCCAAAAGGGTGGTTTTTTCATTCGACAGGCATTTTTACTCTTTTGGATGATATGATGGGCTTAATTTTGTGTACCTTTGCATCGATTTTTAAAGCATAGTTTTTCGGGCTTAGGCTCTGTTATATTAAAATTTGATATGAAAAATCTTTCGGAACAAAAGAACAAGTCGCTTAAAACAATTGATAATCAATTAGTCGATTGGCGCAAGAAATTCGACAAGGAAATGCCTGAACGTGTCGGCTTGGCCTTTTACACCAACGAAAAAGGCGAAACGGAGGTGGAAGTTTACTTCGTGGACGATAATATGTGGATAAGTCAGGCTACTATGGCTCAACTTTTTGATGTGGAAGAACACACGATAACTTATCATATCAAAGAGATTTATAAGAGCGGGGAATTGGAGGAAAATCCAACTGCTCGAAAAATTCGAGTAGTTCGCACCGAAGGTAGCAGGTTGGTAAATCGTGAGATTTTGTTTTTTAATCTTGACCTTGTGATTTCTGTTGGTTATCGGGTTAATTCCGTTAAAGCCACGCAATTCAGAAAATTTGCCACACGTATTCTGCACGAGTACATTCAAAAAGGCTTTGTGATAAACGACGACCGATTTAAGAACGGTAGTAAATTCGACGAAAGTTATTTTCGCGAAATGCAGGAACGGATTCGCGAAATTCGTCTTTCGGAACGTCGTATTTATTTGAAAATAACAGATATATTTGCCCTATCGTCCGATTATGACAAAAACAGCCAGCACGCACGGCATTTTTTCGCCTTCATTCAGAATCAGTTACATTTTGCTATTACCGGCGGTACTGCGGCGGAAATTATTTACAACCGAGCCGATAAAACCAAAGAAAATATGGGCTTGCAAACTTGGAAATATGCGCCCGACGGAAAAATTTTACGAACCGATGTAACTGTTGCCAAAAATTACCTCGAAGAAACTGAACTTAAACGTCTTGCTTTGATGGTTTCGGCATTTCTCGATATGGCTGAAATGCGTGCCGAACGCCGTTTGCCAACCACTATGGAACAATGGATTGAGTTTATGGGAGGTTTTCTGAAACTGAACGATTATCCGATTTTGCAGGGCGTGGGCAAAGTCAGCAAGGAACAGGCTGACGAAAAGGCTTTAACGGAATACAGCGAATTTCGCGTGATTCAAGATCGAAATTATGTAAGCGATTTTGAAAAACTGATGCAACAGATTGATAATAAACAAAAATAATTAAAAAAAACATGGCAAAATTCAATATCTTTAAAGCTCATTTTGCAAACATTTATCCTTTATATATTCAAAAAGCTGAAAAAAAAGGACGTTCAAAAGCAGAAGTGGACGCTGTTATTTATTGGCTAACAGGTTATGATGAACAAACATTGCAGCAACAGATTGAGCAAAAGAGCGATTTGGAAACTTTTTTTGCAAATGCACCGCAAATTAATCCGAATGTTTCAAAAATTACAGGCCTCATTTGCGGCTGTCGCGTAGAAGAAATCGAAGACCCGCTCATGCAGCAAATTCGTTATTTAGACAAACTTATCGACGAACTTGCAAAAGGAAAACAAATGGATAAAATTTTAAGAAAATAAGAATTAAGAGAGATTTAGGATTTCAAGAACCAATAACCAAGAACCAAGAATCAAGACGCTACGCAGTCATTAAGATTGCAAGAACCAAGAATCAAGACGCTACGCAGGCTGGTTTGATTGTCGTTTTGCACTGCAAATGACGCAGATTTTACGGATGTACGCAGATCTCTTTCATCAAACCAGACTGCGCAGCAGACTGCGCAGCTCTCTTAATTCTTAATTCTTAATTTTTATTTCTTAATTGCCTGCGTAGCGTCTTGATTCTTGGTTCTTGCAATCCTGAATCCAAAATTAATACTATCTTTGCTGCGCGTAAGCCTGCGGGCAAATCGCTGTAAATTGCATTATATTAATATAATAGAAATAAATTTTTTATGATTAGTTACAAAGAACTCGGACTGGTAAACACCAACGAAATGTTTACCAAAGCAATGTCAGGAGGTTATGCTATTCCTGCCTTCAATTTCAACAATATGGAACAGTTACAGGCTATTGTATCTGCCTGTGTGGAAACACGTTCGCCGGTTATTTTGCAAGTGTCGAGCGGCGCTCGAAAGTATGCAAATCAAACCTTGCTTCGCTACATGGCTCAGGGAGCAGTAGAGTATGCTAAAGAGCTGGGTTTGAACATCCCCATAGCTCTGCATCTTGATCATGGCGATTCGTTTGAACTTTGCAAGTCGTGTATCGAAATGGGTTTTTCCTCGGTTATGATAGACGGTTCGCATTTTCCGTATGACGAAAACGTTGCATTGACCCGCAAAGTAGTTGATTATGCGCATCAATACGATGTTACCGTCGAAGGAGAACTTGGAGTGCTTGCCGGAATCGAAGACGAGGTTCAGGCTGAACATCACACTTATACGCAACCGGAAGAAGTACAAGACTTTCTGTCGAAAACCGGCGTCGATTCCTTAGCAATATCTATTGGCACCTCGCACGGAGCTAACAAATTCAAACCCGATCAGTGTACTCGCAATGCTGACGGTGTGCTGGTTCCGCCGCCTTTGCGCTTCGATATACTCGACGAAATAATGAAACTGATTCCCGGATTTCCCATTGTCTTGCACGGCTCTTCGTCTGTACCACAGCAATATGTCGAAACAATCAACAAATACGGAGGTAAACTTCAGGACGCTATCGGTATTCCCGAAGATGAACTGCGCAGAGCTGCATCATCGTCGGTTTGCAAAATCAACATCGACAGCGATGGACGGCTCGCCATGACCGCCAAAATACGTGAAGTATTCGCCCTCAAGCCTGCCGAATTTGACCCGCGCAAATATCTCGGACCAGCTCGAGACGAATTGAAAGAACTCTACAAACATAAGACTGTCAATGTTCTTGGCAGCGCAAATCGTGTTTAATCTTAAATATGTGAAAAAAACTTTCAATTCGATTAAACCTTTGCATGCGCAAGTAGTCATATAAGCGAATTTGATTTTTTCATAGTTTAGATTTAACATTAGATTAGAGGGGAAAGGAGGTAGGAGAGAGCCTCCTTTCTTTTTATACTCAAAATTATTAATTACTTTTGCAAATTATTTGCCGAAATGTAACGACATGACTCATAAACGTATTTTAGTATTGTCGGTTTTAATTTTCGTAGCCTTTGCAATACATGAAACCAAGGCACAATCGTCTGACGAAAAAACCGATACAATAAAAATAAGAAAGGAACTTCGACGCGAGAAAAAAGCCCGCTACATCCGCGAGGGAAAGTTCTGGATTTCGCCCATCGGCGGCCCAGCATACACGCCGGAGCTTGGCGTGATAATTGCCGGAGGAGCAATCCCGTCATGGAGAACGGATAAAAGCGATACTTCCCTGCAACGATCATCAATTCCCATAACAGTCAGTGTAGGAAAAGGTTCGATTGTGCTTTCGGGAAAGGCAACCACTTTTTGGCTGCACGACAATCTTAGAGTGTATAGCGATTTCTGGTTTAAAAATATGGACGATAACTATTTCGGACTTGGCTATCACAGTGGAGCAAACGTGCCGAAATCGGATTCAACCACAAAATATAAACGAACTTGGTTCCAGATTTATCCGCAGTTCTATCTGAAAATCAGGAAAAACTTCTTTGCCGGAGTTGCCTTCGACCTCAATTATACCAAAGGTAAAAATCTGTCGGAGGGAGTTCGATCCGACGAATATTTTATGAAATACAACGAGCGACCTTTCAACGTTGGACTTGGCGCTCAGCTCATGCTCGAATCGCGCGATGTGCCTGTAAATGCGTGGAAAGGCTGGTTCGTGCTGGCGCAAGCGATGGCTTATGGACAATACATCGGCGGACAGAATAATTACCAGGTGTATTCGTTGGATGCAAGACGTTACATGCGCCTCTTCAAACAAGGACAAGTGCTTGCAGTTCAGCTGCGCGGACGTTTTACCTCCGGCAACGTGCCTTACGGAGAACTCTCGCAGGCTGGCACTCCTTTTGATTTGCGAGGATATCTCTGGGGACAGTATCGCGACAACAATATGATTTTTGGAATAGCGGAATATCGCCATAAGTTCTATCGCGGAGCTGCTAAGAACCACAAAATGAGTAAAAGCGGAGCCGTGGCTTGGGTTGGAATCGGCTCCATTGCGCCCGACGCGCAATTTGAAAATTGGCTGCCAAACGCAGGACTTGGCTATCGTTTCGAGCTGCAACCACGCATGAGTCTGAGATTGGATTTCGGAGTAGGACGTGGCGGAGCTAAAGGATTCTATTTCAATTTTAACGAAGCATTTTAATCAAAAAAATATTCTTACGTCATGAACGATTTTACGACACTAAACATCAAAGATTTTGAAACAAAACCCATCAATCTCATCAGCAAAGCCATGTTGATAACCGCCGGAGTCGAAGGCGATTTCAACACTATGACTGCAAGTTGGGGCGGACTTGGATTTTTGTGGCAACGTCCGGTAGCTTTTATTTTCATCCGTCCGCAACGATATACCCTGCAATTCGTAGAACGTGAATCGCTCGTAACTCTTTCGTTTTTTGATGATAGCTATCGAAACGCCATGAATATCTGCGGAACAAAATCGGGACGCGATACCGACAAAGTGCGCGAAGCCGGAATCAGCCCCTTAAAATTTCCCGAAGGCGGAATAGCTTTCAAGGAAGCTCGTTACGTCTTCGAATGTCGAAAATTATATGCTGATTTCATGGAACCGAAACATTTTATCGACCAAAGCATCCCCGATAAAATATATCCAACAAAAGATTTTCACAAAATCTTTATAATCGGAATAGAAAACGCCTGGCAAAAAACGACTTAAATCTTCATCGTCATGAAACAAATAAAATTAATCTTCGTCGCCGTTTTTCTCTCTGTATCCGCTGCGGCGCAGGTTGGCGACACAAGCCTGTTCGAGCGAAAAACCTTCGATAACAAAGAATTTCGACTGCCGTACAGAATATTGTATCCCGAAAATTATAATCCTTCCAAAAAATATCCTTTGATAATATTTTTGCACGGTTCCGGCGAACGCGGCAATAACAATGCTAAACAATTGACACACGGAGCGAAAATGTTCATCGAAAAATGCCGCAAACAATTCCCCGCAGTGGTAATTTTGCCTCAATGTCCTGCCGGATTGCGATGGTCGGGCTTCAGGTGGGAAGACAGCACAACAATCTATCAATCACCGCCGGAAGCCACTCCGCCCATGACGGCGCTCTGCGCTTTGGTCGAATATATGACAGAAAAAAAGTACATCGACCGAAAGCGCGTGTACGTCGGCGGATTGTCGATGGGCGGAATGGGCGTTTTCGATATTCTTTGGCGTATGCCCTCAACCTTCGCCGCCGCCTTCCCGATATGTGGCGCCGGAGATCCGTCGAAAGTCGCTCTGTATGCGGGGCATACCTCTCTTTGGATATTTCATGGCGCAAAGGATAAAGTCGTCTCCCCCGAATGTTCGCGTACAATGTACGAGGCTTTGAAGAAAGCCGGAGCAGATGTGCGATATACCGAATATCCCGAAGACGGACACGATAGCTGGAACTCGGCCTTCGCCGAAGATCAACTCATGCCCTGGCTTTTAGAAAAGTAATCAGCAAGACTTAATATGGCTAAAATTCGATCTAAGGACATGATCGCTCAATATGAGCAAATCATGTCGGACCTTAAAAACAAAATATACCGACCTATATACGTCCTGATGGGCGATGAACCATATTACATCGACGCTATATCGAACTACATCGCCGACAAGGTCTTAAACGAAGCCGACAAAGCATTTAATCAAACCATAATGTACGGAGCAGACGTCGATGCGCGTACAATTTTCTTAGCTTCGGCACGCCCTCCGATGATGACGAACTATCAGATAGTGATTGTGCGCGAAGCTCAGAATGTTAAGTTGGATGGCCTTGAGAAATATTTTGAAAAACCTTTGGCTACGACCATCCTCGTGCTTTGTTTGAAGGGTAAAACTGTGGATAAGCGTACATCGATGTACAAAATTTTGCAAAAAAACGGAACTGTGTTCGACTCTGCAAAACTGTACGACAACGAACTCTCTGGTTGGATTATAACTTATCTCAAAAAGAAAAAAGTTGAGATAGATACGGGAGCCGCAGGAATACTTGCGGAATATATCGGAGCCGACTTGACGAGAATCGCTAACGAATTGGATAAACTTTTTATTCTCCTGCCAGAAGGAAGTACCAAAATTACCTCCGAACATATCGAAAAGAACACCGGCATTAGCAAAGAGTACAATTCTTTTGAGCTTGCGAATGCTTTGCTTTCGAAAAATAGACTTAAAACTTATCGCATAATCAATTATTTCGATAAAAATCCAAAAGCAGGACCCATGGCGATGACCATCCCTTCGCTTTTTGCTAAATTCGTTCAGCTTTTGAAGTATCACATTCTGATACAGAACAGAGCATTGACGCCTAATCAAATCGCTTCGCAGCTTGGAGTCAATCCATTTTTCCTTCGCGAATACGACGAGGGCGTAAGGAGATATTCAATTCAAAATGTGTTCAAATCCATCGAGCTACTTCGCGAATACGACATGAAAGGGAAGGGATGGAATACCTCCGGGAATGTTTCCGAAGGGGAATTGATGCGAGAATTTGCAGCCAAGATCCTATCGCTGTAGATTAATTTCAGATATTTCTTAGTTTTTTACTACTTCCACCCACTTACCAACACTGTTTGCGTTAATCGAGCCGTCGTACATGGCTTCTGCTTTGATTGCGGGCATGTAAAACCGTCCTGTATAAGCCGCATTGAGACGTACTTTAAAGACTTTGCTCTCTCCGGCGGATAACTTGAAGTAAGTATAAACCCTGTCGTCGCGTATATCGCAGTAATCCGACGAAGCCCCGTCGATACCAAACAAACGAGTATTCATAATCTCCCATCCCGAAGGGAATATTTGCGTTAAAGCTATGTTAGTTACGTCTTCGTTAAGGGCGCTGATGTTTGTTACCTTTACCTGGGCAATAAAATCGCTTCCCTGGATGATTTTTTCAGGGTCAATAGCTTTATCGGCAAGATATAAGCACTCTATTTTTAGCTTATTCTGTGCTGCGACCTCATTCCCGGCAGCCGGAATACCGGTAGATGTTACTTGTACGAAGATAACATTCTTACTTTTATTTACAAAATCCATTTTAAGATCGTTTGATAAGGATCCGAGATCGCTTTTCCAGAATGTTTTGCGGGAATTGACGTTTCCGCTTTTGCCAGAGTATTTATATTCAAGCTCAAGAGATTTATCGCTTTTTTCAGTTTCGGCATATCGAGAGATTGCCATCAAAGAATAGGCCGTAGTTTGAGTACTCATCCACTTCGAGCCGTTTAATTCGCTTGAAAGTTTGCGAACTATGGCGAAAGCATCAGTTCGGCGATTGATAAGTACAAGCGCGTCGCAGATCATAGCATAATCGCGGGAGCTGGATCCATAAGTTTGAGAAAACGAGGAGGGATAATCGCTTACCACAGCCTTTGCGTTTTCCACAAGTTTATTTGCGGTAGGCATTTGACCGGATAGAGCGTAGGCCGCAGCTAAAGTCCAACGCGCTTGAATCGAAAGAGTAGGGTACTCCTTCAATCTATTCATTGCACCGGTTTCTGCGGACTTTGCCTTGGCTAAGGTATAAAGGCGATAGGCCTGATCGAGATCGCTTTGACCATAACTATAATAGCTACCTTTTTCATTTTTTGGAGTCCAATTGCGTGCTTCGCGCTGCTGGAACTTAATCCAATTCGACTTGATATTAGCAGGAATCGCATAGCCTTTCTTTTCGGCTTCAAGAAGAAAATCGCCGGCGTAACTCGTTCCCCAACGATTAACCTCGCGTTCTCCGGGCCAGTACGAAAATCCTCCGTCGAGAGTAAGAAAGCTTCGGAGACGCTCAACACCGGCTTTTATATTGTTTTCGGCTGATTTTTTATCAGCTTCGGACAATTCTATCACCGATGCGAGATACAACTGCGGGAACACGGAGGAAGTGGTTTGCTCTATGCAGCCGTGCGGATAGGTAATGAGATACGAGAGGCGCGTTCCGAGATTAATCGGAGGAATAAATGAAGCCTCAAGAATACCTTTGTTTGTTCCATCCATACCCGGAAGTTCGCAGTTGATAGATCGGCTTTGACCGGGTTCCATTATCAGTGTTTCAACCTTATTTACAGGAGGATTCGCATTGCGTATTTCGATTTCGATATTATATTCGGAGCGCTCGTTTCCGCTTGAGGCTATAACTTTTACAGTGCCTTTGCCAATACGCTCATTAACTTTCAAACGGAATGGAGTAAGTTTATCGCCGATGGCGTCGAAGTTAATACTTTTCAGAGTTTCTTTGACTGTAAAAAGCTCATTGGCTTCAACTTTAATATCCACTTTCTTAATATTTTTCTCCATAGCAAAGACGATGCTTTGTAAATCGACCTCCTCGCCGGGTCCGAGTACACGCGGCAAGGTAGCGATTACCATCAGCGGCTTTTTAACCGGAACAGTCTTTTCCGCAGAACCATACGCCTTATCATTACCAGCCACCACCATCACTCGAACCGAGCCTGAATAGTTTGGCATGGTAAATTCGTGAGTTAAGGTCTTATTTTTTCCAAGAGTGAAAGGGCCGATAAAGTTCACCACAGGCTTGAATCTATTAACTTTGGTACGATTTACAGCTGCGGCGTCATCTCCTCCGATTGCGAACAACTGTTCGATTCGTCCTCCGTAAGCTCCTATAACTTCGTCGTACATATCCCAGGTTTTTACGCCTAAGGCCTCAGTTGAGTAGAAATAATTCCATGGATTGGGAGTTGCGAAGCGAGTCAAGTCGAGTAAGCCTTCGTCCACCACAGCTAAGGTATAGCTCATTGGTTTTCCGTCAGTTTCACGGACAGATATTTTATATTTTTCTTCGGGACGAAGATTCGACGGCATATCAATCACAGGAGTAAGTCGAGTTTCGGGATCTTCGGCCTTGACAGGAATCACTCCGTAGAGCCTTATAGGCATGTCGTTTTTAGTTTGAGCGTGTGGCTGAACAAGTGTAACGAAGATATAAATGTTTGGACACATCTCCGGAGTTATCATTATGTTTACTTCTGTTTGTTCTTCTTTGGTATCGAGCCAATATGTCTGCAAAATGCGGCTTCCGTTCTCGATACTGACCAATGCTTTTGCTCCCGATGCGCTTGGAACAAGTATTTTGGCAACTTCGCCGACCTTATACTTGTCTTTATCGGCTGTAAAAATCAACATTGTAGCTCCTTCGCTGCTTCCCTGACGTGGTCGTCCGCCCCAATTCGGCCAGTCGAAATATGCCAAAGTTCCGGCGCTGTGTTTACTGCTTAAGTCGGTAACTATTATCAAATAGAAGCCATACTCGTTATGTTTGGCCTTATAGATAAAGCTGCTGCGTCCATCGGAAGTGTTTAGTTCTTCGGAATGTACTAAATTAGTAAATCTATTCTGCGAAAAGTTAGCTAACTGATTGTTCGATGAACTCCACCACCAGCTCCAGCCGAGTTTATGAACCTCAACCCGCACTTTTTTATCAATAGTTTTACCGTTTTCGTCGAGCGAAATAAGATCGAAAGCTTGATTCTTATCTGTTTCGAGCATATTCATATATCCTGTTCCTTTTGGTTGAGCTATTCCCACGTATGAGGAATATGGCGAGAGATCCTTAGATATATTATCGATGCTAAATTCGCCACCTTCTTCAAAGACACGTGTTACGAAGTTTGCTTTGAGTTTTCCGGCAGGCTGCGAGCCAAGTTCTACCTTGCCAGAGAATTTCAGTTCGCCGTCCTGATTAAGCTGTCCTGAATAAAAGCTCTTTTCTTCGGTATCAAAAATCTTTGTGGGATCGTCGAATACATATCCGTCGAAGCCGTTGAACTTTGTAACGGTGGCTTGGAGATACATTGCAATGTCGGATTTAAGATTTTTTGCCGGCGAGCCATGTAACCAAGCTGACGACAGAGTTCCTTTGATACCCTGACTTAAAGATATTGTCTCCGAGTCGAAATTGAGATTTATTTTAAGTCTATTTGGCTTTATTGTTTCTATTTTTAAAGTCTTATTAAAGACCACTCCGCCAACTTGAATAGCGGCATACCAATTTCCGGTAGGCGCATCATCGTCGGTTTTATATGTAAAGGTGTAAAATCCGTTTTGACTGCTTGTTTTAGTCTGTTTATTTACCACTTGACCGCTCGGATTAACTATCTCCATGCTTACAGGATGGTTCGGAGGCAATTTGTTAGTTTGATCTTTAAGTATGAAAGTCAAAAAGATAGTATCACCGGGCCTCCATACCCCACGTTCACCGTAGATGTATCCTTTTAAACCATTTTGGATAGAACTGCCGGCTACATCGAACCTGCTTAAAGAAAGCGCATGTCCATCGAGCATTTGCAGGTATCCTCTTTTAGCGCCTTGAGTTGCCATAAGCACAAAAGGCTTTCCTGCGACGTCCAATTCGGCAAATCCATCGCTTCCCGTAGTAGCTTTTCCGACGACCTGCTGCTGATAATTATATATTTCGAGAGTAACTTCGCCCACAGGGTTCAAAGTAACAAGGTCGGTAACAGCTGCACGCAGTTTTTTGTCGGTTCCCATTTTGGCAATGATTCCGAAATTGGAGGCAAAGATATTTCTTGCTACAGTCCGCGATTTTCCATAATAGGCCTCGCTGCACGGATTGTTTCTATTGTTATAATCGTTGCCATAATAGAAATCATCATCGCCGTAATAGTCATAATAATAATA
Source organism: Prevotellaceae bacterium (assembly GCA_031280885.1). Classification (GTDB taxonomy): domain Bacteria; phylum Bacteroidota; class Bacteroidia; order Bacteroidales; family UBA932; genus JAIRLF01. The sequence continues at coordinate 13,230 of JAITGD010000209.1, forward strand.
GTCGCTGCCATCATTTTGATTGTCGTATTCGGTCAATTGATTTGCCAGAAATTCTTCGTCGGTATTCGAGTTTTGTTTCACAGAGCTATTTGTAGAATTATCCTGGTCTTTACAATCGATTATTGCGTCCTGTTTCGAGAAACTTAATTCTATTCTGTAAATTGCTCCTTGCTCTGGTTCAATAATTTTTGCCAGATCTACCGCATAAGTTCCCCAGCGTCTCAGATCCTTTTCCTGAGTTTTTTCATCGAGGCGTATGGTTTTTACACACACTAATCGTCCGGCGCGTTTTAGCTCCCGTTTACCGTCGAGCTTGTTCACTTGCAAAAATTGCAGCACATTTTTTTCATACACCTTGATAATGCTTACTCTTACAGCGCGAAGCGATACCGCTTGAAAGGGAAGCGATAAACCATCGGAGTCGGGCAGGATATTTCCTTTTCCAATAAAGCGCACTTCGGGGTTATATGTTTCAAAATACAGTTCTTCAAAATAAACTTGAGCAAACTTTCCTCCTGCGGCGTTAAGCAGCCCGTCGCGAATGGTCAGTTGTACTTTTCCTTTGAGGGTAGTTGATGGATAAAGCAGCACAGTGTTCTTCACTATGCGGTAATTTAATCGAGTATCGCCAAGTGTGATAATACCTAAGAGGCTTTGTTTTGAATCTAAATACGACGAGAATCGACAGAGTACGTATTGTTCACCGTCGCCGTCTTTAATTTCGACTCCCATGAGGCTAAACTCGTATTTGCTTGGTACTCGGACAGAAATTTCCTCTTTTTTATCGCCTCCGATGCTCTTAGCGTCGAAGTTTAGTTCTATTTCGAAGGCTTTTTCGCCTGCACGGATACTATCTATAATAAAGCGATGCGTCCGACTGTTTTCGTGTTCCCACTTTACGGTCGATTTTATTCCCGAAACAGAAAGTATTTTCTCCACTTCGGCATTATCGGCATAATCGGCAGTGCGAAGCTCCCACGAAAGGAAATAGTTCTGTCCATCGCTTTCTTCGTAAACTTGCAGTCCTTCTCGAACCAGATAAAACGAGGGTTGGATGGTTTGAAACGAGAACTCGAAGATTTTGTTTTCCTTTTCGATTCCTTCCGGCACAACTGCTCCTATATCGAAGGTGGCTTCGTAGCTTTGATTGTGCTTCAAGCGGCTTTCGGGAATAAACTCGAAGGTTTGCTCGTCAATCATGATGGTTTTGCCTTTTATCGAGGGTGAAAAATCAAAGAGTTTTTCTTCAATTTCTTGACCCGATTCAAAACCATTGATGGTTTCCGATAGATGTATCATTATTTTCGACTCAACAGAAATGCTTCCGGAGGTAAACGATAATACATGCGGGTTGTACTTTTCGCTTGCAGGCTTCGATTTGCAGCTTATGAGCGCTACTGATAGCGTGCAGATAAATATCCTGAGGATAGTTTTTGTGAAATTTGTGTGAAGTGATTTCATTTTTATTGATTTTTTAACTTTTGGACTGTTAGAATGTGGGACTTTTTGAGACTTTTGGGACTTTTTGGGACTTTTGGTTGGGTCTGAGATGGATTCGAGATAGTCTTGTAGATGTTTTTTGTCAAAAAATACTATTCAAGAGGCATTCTTTGAGGTGCTTCCTTATTAATGTATGGTCAAGAAGGCTTCCGGAAGGGTTCTTGGGACTTCTTGGGACTTTTTGGGACGATCCGGAAGGGTTTTTGGGACTTCTTGGGACTTTTTGGGACGATCTTGAGACTTTTTGGGACGATCCGGAAGGGTTCTGGGGACTTTTTGGGACTTTTTGGGACGATCTTGAGACTTTTTGGGACGCTCCGGAGAGGTTCTGGGGACTTTTTGGGACTTTTTGGGACGATCTTGGGGCTTTTTGGGACGCTCCGGAAGGGTTCTGGGGACTTTTTGGGACTTTTTGGGACGATCTTGAGACTTTTTGGGACGATCTTGAGACTTTTTGGGACGATCTTGGGACTTTTTGGGACGATCTTGGGACTTTTTGGGACTTCTTGGGACGCTCCTGGGATGATCCTGAAGGGTTTTGAAGGCTTCCGGAGAGGGTTTGTGAAATCGTGGAATACATCTGAGATCCTTTGTATTTAATTAAGAGGCCTCCGAAATGATCGTGGAGGCCTCCGAGTTTAATATTAAAATAAAATAAAAAAAACTAAATGATGCGTCGAACTATTCCTCTTTTTTTTCTTGCTGTTTTGCTACTTGCGGATGAGGAATGTTGCGAACTTGTTTTTTTAATTCAGCAAATGTGTATTCCTTTTTGATGGCTACGTTGCTGCGGAAAATAACTTTTCCAATGTCGCAGATTTCCGATACAATAGCATAAAGCTCGTTGAAGAGATGCTGATTGTTTTCTACAAGCCTTTTTCTGCTCGAAATGATTTCGTACTGTTTTTGGTTGTACTCATTAATGGTTGTCGTAGAACTGATAAACAAATTAATGAGTTCAGTCGAAAGTCCTTGAGCTGTGAGGGCTGTTTTGTAGGTTTCGATGTAGGAGTTTACTGTTTTTAGCCCGTCAAGCACTCCTTCGGCGTCTCTCGCCCAGATTCTTTGCCGAATCTTCGAGAGTCCGAAGTCTTTGCTATTAATCGGAACAGCATTTCCGGCCATTTTTATGTACCTCTCGAGCTTGGCAATGGGATCGAGCAAATTGTCCATAGCATTGTAAAGATGCTCAGTGGCAGCTTTCAATTCCACAGTTTCAGCATGTGGGCTTAGGACATTCGATACAATAGAAATCTTCTCATCGAAGTTTTCTATAAAACCATTGTTGTACTTCGGCGAGAAGTCCTGAAAAAATGGTAAATCTCTCTTAAGAGAGAAGCTGAGATATCCCGCAATTACGGGAAGTTCTTCGTTTTTGCAAGAGTACGATTTCTCTTTCATAATATTGAAGTTTTGTTTGTGAATATGTTTATTTATAATTTTATGACTGTTGGACTGTTAGACTGTTAGACTGTTGGACTGTTGGACTGTTACTTTTGGGACGCTTGGGACGCTTGGGACGCTTGGGGCTTTTGGGACGCTTGGGACGCTTGGGACGCTTGGGACGCTTGGGACGCTTGGGACGCTTGGGACGCTTGGGGCTATGGTTTTTGATTGAACCGGAGCCAAAAAACCCTTCGCTTTTAACATGCTAAAGCCTGGTTACTCCCATTTGGAAGCAATTAATCCTTTGTTACTCAACCATTAGGGACGTATCCCTCTATTTCTTTGTTTTACTCTGAGATATGCTGAAAACGTGCATCCACTGTTCCATTATATCTCTCAACTTTTAAGCTCTTTTTCAACGTCTTTACTGTTGATTCTAATTCCATACGAACAATTATATCGCTTTCGTTTATTCGGGGCAAAGATAATGATTTTTTTATAAACCAAACTTTATTGCCGGCAAAAATGCAAATATTTTTGTGCTTGTTCGGCTTGACGCCTTGAAAGGGTTTGTGATTCTGTGGCTTATTGGGCGAAAATTTTTTTTGTGGATTGATGGTTTGGCGTGCGTAGTGGCGTTGCGAGCAAGGCCCCTACGAGTGTAGGTGAGTGTTTTTCGTCGTGGAGACAGAGTAAATTATCGTCGTTTTCAGAACAGACGAGTTAAAATTGGCGAAGATAAATTGCCCGTATGGCATAAATATCAATAGAAAAGAGAGTCCACAAGTCCTGATTTCCCCGTAGGGGATACACAATGAAAAATTATGATTGTGAAACTCCTACGGAGTTTTGTGTTCGATGGAAGTAGAGATACGATTAGTCGCCTCTATATATGATGACAAATGCCGTCCCGTTAGGGACGGAATGTTGGTAGAATGAAACGCCTCGATCCTCCTCTCGCCGTCCCGTTAGGGACGGAATGTGAAGGCGAAACAAATATGTAGTCAAAGAGAGTGGAAAGCAGAAAGCAGAAAGCAGATGGAACACACTTTTTGCTTTCTGCTTGACTACTTTCTGCTTTCTGCTTGACTGCGTAGCGTCTTGGTTCTTGGTTCTTGAAATCCTGAATCTCTTTTAATTCATCAAATCAACAATTTTCACATTCCGTCCCTAACGGGACGGTGTTTGCGAGCTTTGGCTTATGTTTTCTACCAACATTCCGTCCCTAACGGGACGGCTGATGTTAGCTAAATTAGATAAAATGATGTTTTGAGGATGGTTTGTTGTCGTAGAGACGCAGGCCGTGCGTCTCTACGAGGGTGTTGATTATATTTGTTTTGTCTTTTTTCGTATCAATTGATAAACTATGGGTACTATGTAGATATTCAGCAGGGTAGAGGTGAGAAGTCCGCCTAAAACTACTACTGCCATTGGGCTTTGGATTTCGTTGCCCGATTTGTGGCCGTTTATGACGAGCGGTATGAGGGCAAGTGCTGCTGTTAAGGCGGTCATTAAGATTGGATTTAGACGGTCTAATGAGCCTGAGATTATGGTTTCCTGCAAACTTAGTCCTTCGTTTTGAAGATGCTGATATTTTGATATTAACAGTATTCCATTTCGTGTGGCTATGCCGAAAAGCGTGATGAATCCGATGATAGACGGTATGCTGATGACGCCGGAGGTGAAAAATACTGCGAAAACTCCTCCTATCAAGGCTAAAGGTAGATTCAACAGTACTACAGCCGAGAGCGATATGTTTTTAAATTCGCCGTATAGTAGTAGAAAAATCACGCAAAGTGCAAGTATCATGGTAAGTAAGAGGGTGCGCGAGGCTTTTTCGGCGTTTTCAAATTGTCCTCCGTATTCTATATGATAGTCCTCGTCGAGAGTTATTTTGCTTGCGATAACTGCCTTGATTTCTTCTACTACGCTTTGCAGGTCTTTGCCTGATACGTTTGCCGATACTACTATTTTTCTTTGGACGTTTTCGCGGCTGATTGAGTTTGGGCCGCTTGCCGATACGATTTCGGCGACTTCTTCAAGAGGAACTTTGCCACCTGTTCCGGCGTCGATTAAGGCCGATTTTATTTGCTCTACATTTTTTGTATAATTGTCGTTCAGGCGGATAATCAAGTCGAAACTTCTTTGTCCTTCGTATATTTCCGTCAGTTTTTCGCCGGCAAAAGCCAGCTTCACAAAGTCGTTAAATTCCTCTATTGATATTCCGTAAGCGGCCAGCATCTGTCGTTTTGCTCTTATTTGGAGCTGCGGCGTTTCTGTTTGCTGTTCGACGTTGACGTCCACAAGCCCTTCGATGCCAGCGATTGCATTTTTGATTTGATTGCCTGTCATAAAGAGCTTGCTAAGGTCGGGTCCGAAGATTTTGATTGCAATGTTTGCTCTTGTGCCTGAAAGTATGTGGTCGATGCGATGTCCGAGAGGCTGTCCTACGGTAAACGCCATGCCTGGTACGGAAGAAAGTTTCGACCTGACGTCAGCAAGAAAGGCTGCTTGATTTCTATCTTTGAGAATGAAGTTCACATCTATTTCTGCGCTGTTTGCGGCCTGCGAATGTTCGTCGAGTTCTCCTCGTCCGGTTCGCCGCGCAGTGTTTGTTATTTCGGGAATCGAGAGCAATTCGTTTTCCATGAGGTTTCCAAGCCTATTGTTCTCATCCAAAGAAACCCCCGCCTTAGTAACGGCCGAAATAGTTAATGAACCTTCGTTAAAATCGGGCAAAAAGCTTCGTCCCGAAAGCCCAATGAGAATCACCGCGACGATAAAGAGAGCAATCGCCGGTAAAAGCACCTTCAATTTATGGTTCAAGGCCAGATTTAGCGAGCTTGAATAAGCTGCCGACAGCTTGCGCGCGAGCCAGCTTTCTTTTTCGTGCTTGTCGAGAAGGGCCTCGCTCGAAAGCATCATTCGGCAGAGTAGGGGAGTGAGAGTCATGGCAATCACCAGCGAGATAAAAAGCGAAACTATATATGCTACTCCCAGCGGTTTTAGCATCCGTCCCTCCATCCCCGAAAGGAAGAAGAGCGGACAAAAGGCTACGATTATTATAAGTGTGGCATTGAGTATCGATGCTCGTATTTCTTTGGAAGCCTCGAAGATAAGCTCGAATACAGGCTGTCGTTTTTCTTTTGATTTTTGATGATTTTGTCGCAATCGTTTATATACGTTTTCTACATCGATGATTGCATCATCTACCAGAGAACCAATGGCTATACAGATTCCGCCGAGGGTCATTGTGTTGATGTTCATGCCAAGAAAATACAGAGTTATGAGCGTGCCCATCATCGACAGGGGGATAGCCGTTATGGAAATGAGCGTAGTGCGGAAGCTTCCGAGGAAAAGCAGCAGGATGAGGGTTACAAAGATTGCGCCTTCTATCAAAGCTCTACCTACATTATTTACAGAGGCTTCGATAAAGTCGGCCTGCCGGAATATTTTGGTATCCATCGCCACATCTTCGGGCAAAGATTTTTTGATTTCGGCAAGTTTGCTTTCTATGTTTTCAGTTACGTTTAGGGTGTTGATATTCGGTTGTTTAGATATTGACAGTATCACCGATGGTCGGGCGTTTTGCGAGGCGTATCCTTGCTTAATCGCGTTGCCAATGACTACTTCCGCTACGTCCGAGACGAGTATCGGCGTTTTATTGAGATATTTTACTAAGGTTGAGCCGAGTTCGTCGATGTCGTTAGTGCGGGCTATACCTCTCAGGGCGTATTCGTTTCCATATTCGCGGAGTATTCCTCCCGACGAGTTTGCGCTAAGTGTTCGTCCGGCTTGAGCCAGCTCGTCCAAAGTAACACCGAAGGCTTTCATTTTGTAAGGGTCGGCAAGTATCTGATACTGTTTGCTGTCTCCTCCGATGATAGTTACCTGCGAAACGCCTCCCGCCGCCAAGACAGCGGGTTTTACAATCCATTCGGCAAGGGTTTTTAAGTCCTGCATCGAAGTTGAATCGGCTTGAAGTCCAACGAAAAGAATTTCGCCCATCACACTCGACTGCGGAGCAAGTATCGGAGTGATTCCCGCAGGTAAAGAAGAGCTTATGGTAGCTATTTTTTCATTGACAATCTGACGCGCTTTGAATACGTCGGTATTCCAGTCGAATTCGACCCAAACAAAAGAGTATCCTTGCATCGAAGCCGAGCGTACACGCCTTACGTCGGTGGCTCCGTTCACCGCCGCTTCAATATGAAAAGTAACTAATCGCTCTACTTCCTCCGAAGCCATACCTTCGGCGTCGGTCATTATAACTACAGCCGGCGCCGTAAGGTCAGGGAAGACGTCCACATCCATCCTGCCGGCTATATATGTGCCTGAAACTATCAACAAAACGGCTCCAAGCAGTACTAAGAGCTTGTTTGCTATCGAAAATCTTATAATGCTGTTCAACATAATACTTTTTGTTTTGTTCTGACAAGTTATTGTAATATCCGAGGACAAAAGTACGTATAAATTATAAGTTATGAATTATGAATTATGAATTATGAATTGCCTGCGGAGGATAAAGTGTCGTCGCTGCGCGACTTTTTGGACAATATGGAGGTTTGCTGTCAGTAGGGGCGTTGCGCGCAACGCCCCTACGAGGGTAGGTAACAGTTAATTGTTGTAGAGACGCACGGCGTGCGTCTCCACAACTATTTTTCGATTGTAGGAGGCATTTTTTTGATGGATAGGTGATGATTAATTGGGGTAGGTGGCTGTAGGGGCGTTGCGCGCAACGCCCCTACGAGGAAAGGTAACAGTTAATTGTGGTATATGCAGAATGAATTATCGTCGTTTTCAAAACAGATGAGTTAAAATTGCCTGCGTAGCGTCTTGGCTCTTGGTTCTTGCAATCCTGAATCTCTCATAATTAAATAAAAGTAATATCTTTGCAGCCATAAATGTAAAATGATATGGAAACATTGTATTCAAAAATAATTCAGACTCCTTTGGGCGATATAATTGCAGTAGTTACTAAGGATGGGCTTTATTCTCTTGATTTTATAGAGGATAATCGGCCGGTCAGAGAGGAAAATTATCTGCCTGACGTCTTAAATATGGTTCAAAAAGGTAATCTGTATTTAGATAAGTTGGAAATTCAACTCGATGAATACTTCTCCGGCGAGCGAAAGCAGTTCGATATCGAGCTTGTATTCAGTGGTTCTGATTTTAAGAAGAAGGTTTTAAAGGCTCTGCTTGATGTGCCTTACGGAACTGTGCAATCGTATAAGGAACAGGCTGAATATGCAGGAGTTCCGAAGGCAATCAGGGCTGTGGCAACGGCAAATGCCAATAATAAGCTAATGATAGTGGTTCCTTGTCATCGAATCGTCGGCACTGATGGGGAGCTGCGAGGTTATCGAGGCGGACTTTATAGAAAAAAGTATCTTATTGATATGGAGGCGAAATATTCTGCCGAAGCGTCTAAGGCTTAATTGTTTGTTGATTGATCGTATTTTGATTTCATGGTAGAAAATAATAGTAGGAAGGTTGAAATAATGTCGCCTGCGGGTAATTTCGAGAATCTTAGGGCAGCAATTCAAGGCGGCGCAGATTCCATTTATTTTGGTGTAGGCAAGCTGAATATGCGTTCGCGGTCGGCAAATAATTTCATGCTCGAAGATTTGCCTCAAATAGCTGATATTTGTGGAGAATCGGGGATAAAAACTTATTTAACGCTGAATACTATTATGTTCGACGAGGATATTTCTTTGATGCGTTCTACAGTTGATGCTGCTAAGTCGGCCGGTTTGACGGCTGTGATAGCCTCCGATCAAGCTGTGATAGCATACTCTGCAAACGTGGGAGTGGAAATTCATCTATCGACGCAAATCAATATAAGTAATTTTGAATCATTGCGATTCTATGCACAATACGCCGATGTTGCGGTGCTTGCTCGGGAGCTAAATTTGGATCAGGTTAAGGCAATCCACAGAAAAATAATTGAGCAAGACTTGCGCGGCCCGTCTGGAGCGCCCATCAGAATAGAAATGTTTGCACACGGGGCTTTATGTATGGCAGTTTCAGGGAAATGTTACCTCAGTCTTCATGAATATGCTTCGTCGGCAAATCGTGGAGGATGTTATCAGACCTGTCGTCGCTCATATCTTTTATCAGATAAGGAAACCGGAGCGGAAATTGCGGTAAACAATGAGTATCTGATGTCTCCGAAGGATCTTTGTACTATTTCTTTTATAGATAAGATGATTTCGTCGGGCGTCGGCGTGTTAAAAATAGAGGGAAGGGCGCGTTCGTCGGAGTATGTTAAGGCTACAACGCAGTGCTATCGCGAAGCGGTGCAAGCTGTTGAAGATGGCGCATATACAAGTGATAAAATCAAGGCTTGGACGGAGAAACTTAGCAGTGTTTTTAATCGCGGATTCTGGGATGGATATTATCTTGGGCGACGTCTTGGCGAATGGAGTGTTTCGTATGGAAATCAGGCGTCAAAGAGGAAGATATATCTTGGTAAAATCACAAATTATTTTGCTTCGGTAAAAGTAGCAGAGATTTTGATTGAATCGGGCGAGCTTAAGCTCGGCGACGAAATAGTAGTGAACGGGCCGACGACCGGCTTAGTGGAACTTGTTGTAGATGAACTTAGAGTAGAGATGAAATCAGTAGAAAAAGCAGTAAAAGGCGAGTACTGTTCGGTGAAAATTCCGGAAAAAGTTCGCTGTTCGGATAAACTTTATAAGATGGAGTTGCAATAAATCGTGAAAAAGTTTGTTTTCGGAAGTTTCAAGGTCGATAAACAGAGGTTTATGTTGATAGTCAAGGCAGTTCTTGGCTTGTCGTTTATCTTTGTATTAGGATTTTCTTTTAAAAAGTTGCTCGAAATCGTTTCGCCAGATGCAAAAGCTCGGCTCAGCACGGAATTAATTTCGTCTGCATCGGAAAGCGCTTTCGTTGAGGGCAATTTCGACAAGGCAATAGATGAACTTTCGCAGGCTATACGCTTAGATACTTCAAATGTAGTGGCTTACGTAATGCGCGGACGTGTATATGTTAATCTAAAGTTGTACTCCGAAGCGATTAAGGATCTGAATAAAGCCATTGCGAAAGGAGAATCAAACAGCGAGGTGTATTTATATCGCGCTCAGATTCATTTTCTTATGGATGATTATGCTTCCGCTTTTGCTGATTATTCACAATCGATAGAATATACGCCAAATACGGAGGCTTACGCAGGCAAAGGCGAGGTTTATTTTCAAATGAATCAGCTTCGTGAAGCGATAGCTTGCTACACGAAGGCCATCGAACTATTTCCGGAGAATCATAAGGCATATTTTGCTCGCAGCAAGGCATATAGTATGCAATCGATGTACGAAAATGCTTTATCGGACGTAGATGAGGCGCTAAAATTGGAGCCATCGATGGAAATTTACAGGAAGAATAGGGAGTTTATCGTTTCGATGATGAATTCCGGAACCAAGAACCAAGATTACAGGAATCAAGACTTTTGATTCGGAACCCTTCTTGGCTCTTGAAATCTTGATTCTTGGTTCCAGAAAAAAATTATATCTATCTTTGCAGTCCTTAAAAGGATAAGTTTATTAGTTATAAATTTAATTATCGTTTTGTCTATGAAAAAAGTATCATTAATGATTGCATTATCCGCAGTGCTGATTTCCTGCGGGAATGTTCCGGTTGAGCAACCGACGGCGTCGGGTTTGCTCCCGTCGAAATTCGTCAGCGTTTACGATGGCGACACTACCAATCTGTACGTTATGAAGAACGCTACAGGAATGGAAGTCTGTGTAACCAACATTGGGGGCCGAATAGTCTCGGTGATGGTTCCAGACAAAGCAGGTGCGATGCAAGATGTTGTGCTTGGGTTCGATAACATCGAGTCATATAAGGATTTCGGTACGAACTTTGGGGCAATCATCGGTCGCTATGGCAATCGTATTGCAGGTGGGAAGTTTACCATCGACAGTACGGAATACACACTTGCACAGAATAATGGGAATAATTCGCTTCATGGAGGCACTCAGGGATTTCATACGCGCTATTTTAAGATAGAGCAGCCCGACGCGCAGAGTTTAGTGTGTTCATACACAGCTAAGGACATGGAGGAAGGTTTTCCGGGCAATCTCCTTGTCAAAGTTACATATACTTTGACAGATGATAATGCTATCGACATAGTTTATGAGGCAATTACCGACAAAACTACGCATGTGAATCTGACAAATCATTCGTATTTTAACCTTTCGGGCGATCCTAACAGGACAATTGAAGATCACATACTGTATTTGGCTTGTGATAATTACACTCCAACTGACGAGTCGCTGATTACGACGGGTTCGATAGAACCTGTGAGCGAAACTCCTTTGGATTTTACAAGTCCTTTTGTAGTTGGTGAACGAATTAACGACACAAGTTTCATCGCGATAAAGTATGGGAATGGATACGATCATAATTTTGTGATAAACACTCCCGGCGAGGTCTCAACTCCTGTGGCTAAGGTGATTTGTCCGGAGACTGGGATATCGATGGAAGTATATACAAGCGAACCCGGTATTCAACTGTACACCGGCAATTTCCTTGATGGAAGCAATATCGGTAAAAAAGGGATTTCGTATAACTTCCGGACGGCTTTTTGTTTGGAAACACAGCATTTTCCCGATTCTCCAAACAAAGTCGATTTCCCTTCGACCTTGCTTTATCCCGAAACGATTTACTCCAGCAGATGTACGTATAAATTTGGAGTGGAAAAATAAGATTTTAGGAACCAAGAGCCAAGATTTTAGGAATCAGGACTTTTTAGACGTCTTGATTCTTGCAATCTTGGCTCTTGGTTCCAGAAATCTTGGTTTCTCTTAGTTTTTTCAGAGTTCTTTGGAGGAGATTTTGCACCGATTGGCGGTTCATATTCATAAGAACAGCAATTTCTTCGAGGCTCAAGTTTTCGTAGAATCGGTACAATATGACCTCCTTTTGCCTTACGGTTAATTTCGATATAGCTCCGGCGAGTCGTTTTATTTCCAAATCACGAGTTTCGCGGTCGATTAATTCATCTTCGATGCTGAGGTTTTCTATTGTTTGGTTCTCCTTATTTTTTTCGGAGTTTAGGAGGCATTTTTTTCTTTTGACGATAGTTGTTATCAGGCTATTTCTCAATCCGACGAAGAGATATATTCTGAGTTTATCGACCGGTTTCAGATTAGCTCTGTTCTTGTATATTTTCACAAAGAGGTCGTGAACGCAATCTTTTATCAGTTCTTTATCGGGGGTGAATTGCAAGCCTTGAACGATTAGCCGATTAGCAAATCTTTCGTACAGTAGTTTATAGGCGTTTTCGCATCCGGAAATAAAATTATTCCAGAGCAATTCGTCATCGGGAATATTTTGTTTTTCCTCGTTCATTTTGCTTTGAAACGGAGGTTAGCGAAAATCGTCAGTATCACGTAAAATACGAAATAAGTAGCGGCGAATTTCAGCGCGTTATTTTTGTCGTTCAGCGTTACAATCAGCACTACGGCAAGGGAAAATATCATTTTTATACCGACGCCTACCAGATAGAGTTGCGATTTGCGTAATTCGCCGGCAGTTTGCGCCTTTTTCAGCACGGGAAAGAAGAGCAAGCCAGCGATTATAGTCGCCGCCGGAACGAGCGGATAACTTGCAAAAGCATACTGAGGGACAAGATACTCGAATAGGATAAAACCCGCACAGGCAGGCAAAAATATCCACTTCAACAAGGATAATAAATATCGTCCAAACGTAAATGTATTCATAAAAGCGTCTTCGATTGATTTTGACATTTCAACAATTTAACCTAATACAGCATCTTGCCACCGCATTGATGCTCTTAACAAACGATTCGCGAGGCAAAGTTAATTATTCTTTTGGACTTTTTTAGACTATTAGACTATTAGACTATTAGACTATTAGACTTTTGGGACTTTTAGACTGTTAGACTTTTAGGACTTTTAGGACTTTTGGGACTTTTAGACTTTTGGGACTTTTGGGACTTTTAGACTTTGATTAAATATCTAACAGTCCAACAGTCTAACAGTCCAAAGGTCTAACAGTCTAACAGTCCAACAGTCCAAAGGTCTAATAGTCCAACAGTCCAAAAAAACTCTACCTTTGCGTCGAATTAAATTTTAAAACACGATTATGAAGTTCATTGCATTTAAAAACACCGTTTGTACAGCGGCATTTGTACTGTCGGGTCTGCTTGTCGGGGCGCAGACTAAAACCGTTGATTTGTTCGACGGCTCTACATTGAAAGGCTGGGGATTTGTACTGAAAGAAGAATCGAAACAGTCGCCCGAAGAAGTATTTACAGTTAAGGACGGAGTGATTCATATCACCGGCACGCCTTTCGGATATATGTACACTCGCGATAAATACGAGAACTTTCTTCTTCACGTCGAATGGCGTTGGCCTGACGAAGCCTCAAATAGCGGTATATTTCTCTTTGTACAGGACGATGAAAAACTCTGGCCTAATGCTATCGAATGTCAATTACGTGCAGGAAGCGCCGGCGATTTTGTGCTGCTTGGCGGCTCGGATCTTGCCGAATACAAAACCGAACCAGGACAGGAACGTCCGGCATTTCCCGTAATCAAAAAGCGAAACGAATCATCGGAAAATAAAACCGGAGAATGGAATAACGCTACTATCATCTGCAATAGAGGACGAATAAGCGTCTATATCAACGGAACTCTCCAAAACACAGGCAGCAATCCGAAATATAGAAGCGGACGAATTGCACTGCAAAGCGAAGGAAAAGATATCCAATTTAGAAACATCAAAATAACAATACTTGAGCCAAGATTACAGGAGCCAAGAGCCAAGACTTCCGGACGGGCAAATTAGCTCGTCCGAAAGTCTTGATTCCTGTAATCTTGGTTCTTGGTTCATGCAATAAAAAACATGCTTCTTTCACAGGCTGCGGATCTTATCGACGGCAAATTGTACGGCGATAATCCAAAAATAGGCGAGATATTCATCGATAGTCGTTCCGTCCCTTCGGACGCGGCTCTCTTTTTCGCACTGAAGGGCGAACGCCACGACGGACACAACTATATCAACGAATTGTACGGTAAAGGTCTTCGCGCCTTTGTCGTCGAGCGCCGATTCGACGAAACGAAATTCCCCGGCGCAGGTTTCGTGCTTGTCCACGACGCTTTGCAGGCCTTGCAAACTTTTGCGGCGGCTCATCGCTCGCTTTTCCATTGTCGAGTGGTAGGCGTAGCGGGCAGCAACGGCAAAACCTGCGTCAAAGAATGGGCGCATCAATTGTTGCAGGATAGGATGTACGTAACGCGAAATCCGAAAAGCTATAACTCGCAGGTGGGAGTGCCTCTCTCGGTGATGCTTATGAACGATAATACGGAGATTGCCTTGTTCGAGGCCGGAATCTCGAAGCCCGACGAAATGAGCAAACTCGAAAGTATTATCAAGCCGACGACGGGTATATTTACCAATCTCGGCGACGCTCATCAGGAAAATTTTCCGTCGGCAGAGAATAAGTTGGAGGAAAAAATGAAACTCTTCGCACAGGTCGAAACGCTTATTTACTGTGCCGACCAAAAAACCGTACACGATTATGTGGAAGCTTTGCCCGTCCGCAGTTTCAAAACTTTTACCTGGGGACGCAACCGAAACTGCGACTTGAGAATCAAAAGGAGCCAAGAATCAAGATTTCAAGATTCAGGACATCAAGAATCAAGGAGCCAAGAATCAGGACATCAAGAATCAAGATTTCAAGAATCGGGACATCAAGAATCACGAGCCGGAACTTCGGACGACAGGCTTCGGACAAGCTCTCTACTGCTCGATTTTCGCGGGAAGGAATTTACCGTGCAGATTCCATTTGCCGACCCCGGCTCCGTCGAAAATGCTTTGCATTGCGTGGCGCTGGCCTTGGTATGCGGATGTCCGACGGAATACGTCGTCGAAAAGATACGTCGCCTTTCGCCCGTAGCTATGCGCATGGAAATCAAAGAAGGAGTGAACGGATGTACCGTCATAAACGATACTTATAACTCGGACATCAATTCGCTGTCCATAGCGCTGGATTTCCTTGGCGGGATGACGCAGCATCGACGTAAAACGCTCATCCTGTCGGATATTCTACAAAGCGGCGACATGGAAGACGAGCTGTATCGCAAAGTTGCCGAGTCGGCAAAAGCCAAAGGCGTGAG
This sequence comes from Prevotellaceae bacterium, assembly GCA_031280885.1. GTDB lineage: Bacteria > Bacteroidota > Bacteroidia > Bacteroidales > UBA932 > JAIRLF01. Next base: position 28,280 of record JAITGD010000209.1, read on the forward strand.
CAAGTTTCGCGGGATCGGCACGGCGATTGCCCGTCAGGCAAAACTATTCGCAAATATCGACGATTGTGTGTTTTATGCTGATACCGACGATTTCATCCGCAGATTTTCGAAAGCTGATTTCAACGACGAAGCCGTACTGATTAAAGGTAGTCGGACTTCGCGATTCGAGCGTATTTCGCGCCTGCTCGAATATAAAACACATCAAACGATTCTGGAAATAGACCTGAACGCTTTGGTCAATAATATCAATTATTTCAAATCGAAACTGCGCGCTGGCGTGAAACTCATGGCCATGGTCAAGGCTTTTTCGTACGGAGCAGGAACTTACGAAATAGCCGCTCTGTTGCAATATCATCACATCGACTACTTGGCCGTGGCCTACGCCGACGAAGGCGTGGAACTGCGCGAGGCGGGAATCCGTACGCCAATAGTGGTGCTGAACGCCGACCCCGATAGCTTCGATACTATGGTGGCACATCGACTCGAACCGGAGATTTACAATTTCAGGTCGTTGCGCGAGTTTGTCGTCTCCGTCGCTCGCGCCGGAGCAAGCGACTATCCCGTGCATCTGAAGTTGGACACGGGCATGCACCGTCTGGGTTTTGCCGAATACGAATTGCCGGAATTGTGCATCGCGCTAACAGGATACAAGGAACTGAAAATCGCCTCGATATTCTCGCACCTCGCCGCTTCGGACGAGGCCCTTCACGACGATTTTACCGAAGAGCAAATAGCGGCTTTCAGACGTGGCTGCGAAATGCTCGAAAAGGCCGTAGGACATACTGTCATCAAACATATACTCAATTCGTCGGGCATCGAGCGTTTTCCTCATGCTCAATTCGATATGGTACGGCTGGGGCTTGGACTGTACGGTATAGGCTCAAGCGCCGAAAGCCGCGAAAAACTCCAAAATACAGGAACTCTGAGTAGCGCTATCGTACAGATAAAACAGGTGCCGGCGCACGATACCGTAGGATACGGACGACGCGGCAAAACAACTGAAAATAAACGCATAGCAACCGTGCCGATAGGCTATGCCGACGGCCTGAACCGTAAACTGAGCTGCGGAGCCGGCTACTTCATGGTCAACGGAAAACCTGCCCCGATAATAGGTAATATCTGTATGGATTCCTGCATGATAGACGTAACAGAAATCGAAGCCGAAGAAGGCGACCGCGTAATTATCTTCGGAAATAAACCCAGCGTAAGCGAAATCGCCGAAACCATAGGAACAATCCCTTACGAAGTGCTGACAAGTATCTCGCAACGAGTGAAACGTGTGTATCTCAAGGTGTGATTTTTGGACTGTTGGACGGTTAGACTGTTGGACTGTTGGACTGTTGGACTGTTGGACGGTTAGACTTTTGGACTTTTGGACTTTTGGAATGGAGTGGGCTGTTAAAATAATTCACTTTTTCGTAAATAATTCATAATTCATAATTCATAATTCATAATTCATAATTCATAATTAGCAGTTTTGCGTTAACTTTTGAAATTTTGTCATAACGTATTGACAAATAACAGCATACAAGCATTATTTTATTTTTCGATTTGAAATTCGTAATTTAACGGCAAAAAC
>JAITGD010000021.1 GCA_031280885.1 Prevotellaceae bacterium
ACAAACGAAGGCAGCGATTTTTGGATTACATTCAGAAAAGACATTTACAACAAGGAAGAATTAAGCAACCGAGGGCTGAATGAAAGGCAAATAAAAGCAGTGTTGTATGTGAGAGAAAAAGGAAAAATTACAAATAATGAGTATCAAGAGATAAATGATATTTCTGAAAGAACGTCTTCGCGTGATTTAGAAGATTTGATGAATAAGAAAATTTTTACACGAGAAGGAGATGGAAAGAATACATATTATAGAATCTGAATTGGCGGGAATATGGCGGGAATATGGCGGGAATGGCGGGAATATTACCGGTGCATTTTATCAACTTTATTGAATTGCGCATGTTGAGCAGTAGTTGCACAGCAGTTGCGCAATAAAGATAATATTCCCCAATATCCCCAAAATCCTAACTTTGAGGATTTGGGGCTTTCTATTTTTTAGCGGTATAAATCATTTCCTGACTTTGACACTTTCAAAATCTCTATTTTGTAACCACGTATAAATTAGCTAATTAAAATCTTTACATAGTTCAAATGGGTGGCGCGAGCAAAAAATAATGCTACTAATTTACAGCAAGTTACCATTTGGAGCATTCAAAATGGTGCCGCATAAAGTCAGGACATTAAAATTTCGTTTTCGATTTCTTTGTGAAATTTCACCGTTTTTTTGGAGACTCTCCAACCGCACCAACCGTCCAACCGTCCAAAAGAAAGTCTAATCGTCCAACCGAAGATTTTTCTTCCAGTTGAAAAAGCCTGATATTGCTGTAAAGATAAAGACAAGATAAAGCGTTCCGGTGAACCATCCCACTGTAATAGTGTAAAATGGCGCTGCTACTATGTCCACAGTAAACCAAAAGATCCAGTTTTCGAGTTTTTTGATTGCCATCAGATACTGTCCGACGAGGCTGGCAGCCAGAATGAAAGCGTCGATATTTGCATACTCGGCAGGTTCGGTGAAAAGTGCGGGGATCCAAATATGAAGTCTGCCGGAGATGTAACCCCATGTTACTGTGATAATTATCACCGACAAGACACAAATCATCCTCTGTCGTCGCGAGCAGAGCGTTACGGCAAGGCGATTTTCGGAGTTAGCACGACCGCTTGCCGGATGCGTCCAGCGATAAAGTCCGTAAGCATTGAATACAAAAAACACAGCCTGCAGAATCATCGAAGAGTAAACATGCTGTATAAAAAAGATATAGAAGTATATCGCGGTGGCCGTCATTCCCAGAGGGAAAGTCAATATTTTCTCGCGAACTGCCGCAAGTATGCACAAAAAAGTCAATAAAACCGCAAGAGCTTCAATCAATAAGGCCGAACTGACGGAGTATCCTAAAATCTCAAATAAACTACTATCCATGTTTTAGTGATTAATGATTATTGATACGATTGTTATTCCTGCTCCTCCGGCTTCTTCGCTGGCGTCGGTGAAGGCGATGAGGCCTCGATAGCTGGCTTGCAGGTATTTACGGATTTCATTTTTGAGTATTCCGTTTCCTTTGCCGTGCAGGATACTAAGTTCGTACACTCCGAGTACCATTGCCTCGTCTAAAAGCTCGCGTACCTGTTCGATAGCCTCTGTTGCGCGACATCCGCGGAGGTCGATATAGGGTTTAAAATTCAGTCGGCGTACCGACATTGCCCCCTCGGATTTCGACGGGCTTGTCGTGCGTCTCGTAAAGTTTCGATACTCGTTTGCCGAGATACGTTTTACACGTTCCGGCTTGAGATTTAGTATCAGACTGCCCACTGCCACAGACACATTGCTATTCGACACGCTTATAATTTCGCCCGGATGCGTCTGTCCCTCTATCTTCACTTTTTCTCCGACTTTCAGCGGTTCTTCTTTTTTGATTTCTTCGGATGAAGATGTATTTCCCGTTTTTCGGGATCGATGTTTACCATGTTCCTTTAGATTTTTAAGTTTTTGAGCGATTTTATCATCATTTTGATCCTTGTCATTAAGATTGAGTTTCATTTCCTCGATTTTTCGGCGCACCTCCATTGTTTTTTCTCTGTCGGCCTGCGCTTCGCGGATTGTGCGGACGGCGTTTTCGATTTCGCGGTTGGCTCCGGCGATTATCTGTTTTGCCTGATCTTTGGCTTCGGCAATTAATTTTCGTCGAGTTTGGTGCAACTCGAGCAATTCTTTTTCATAACGTTTCGTAATCTCTTCAAGATGCTTGTCAGCCAGCTTGATATGCGACATTTTGTTTTCGATATACAATTTATCTTCGGCAATCTGTCGCAGGCTCTGTTCTATACCTGCATGATTTTCGCCGATTTTCTTTTCTGCCTCTGTTATAATATTTTCGGGGATTCCCGTCTTACGTGCAATTTGAAATGCAAAGGAACTTCCCTGCACTCCGAGTTCGAGTTTGAAAAGCGGACGCATCAGTTTGGTATCAAACATCATAGCGCCGTTGAATATTCCTTTTGAAAAGGCAGCAAAGTATTTCAAATTAGAATAATGTGTGGTAATCACACCGAAAACTCCTGCCGAAAGAAGTGATTCTAAGATAGATTCTGCTATTGCTCCTCCGGAAACCGGTTCTGTTCCGGAGCCAAATTCGTCAATCAGCACAAGAGTTTGACGGTCGGAATTACTCAGAAAAAATTTCATGCTCGACAGGTGTGAACTATACGTACTCAGGTCATTTTCTATTGATTGCTCATCGCCCATGTCGATAAAAATCTTTTTAAATATCCCAAGTTCAGAATTTTTCATGGCGCTTATCAGGAAACCGCACTGCGTCATATATTGAAACAGCCCTACCGTTTTAAGACACACGGACTTTCCGCCTGCGTTAGGGCCGGAAATCAGTAAAATCCGATTATCGTGGTCGAGTTCCAAGTCGAGAGGCACAGCCTGTTTTCCGTCCTTATTTAAGGCCTGAGCGAGAAGCGGATGCACTGCCTGACAGAGATATATCCGTTTTTCCTCACAAAGTTTTGGAGCAATAGCCTTTGTTTCAATAGCATATCTGGCTTTTGCACGTATAAAATCTATTTCGATAATCAATTCGGCAGCCTGTCGAATTTCTTCGTAATATACACGTATTGAATCGGTAAGCTCAATTAATATTCTGATTATTTCACGACGTTCGGCAAATTCAAGTTCGCGGATTTCGTTATTGAGTTCTATCACTTCGACGGGTTCGATAAACACCGTGCGTCCGGAAGCTGACACTCCGAGCACCAAGCCTTTGAGTTTGCGTTTATTAGCTGCCGGCACAGGAATTACAGTTCGTCCGTCGCGCACAGTTATACTTGCATCAGAATCGACAATACCCTCTTTAGCAGCCCATTTGAGCGAGCTTTGTATTCGGTCTCGCACGCGGCTTTTGGAGTATCTTATTTCTCTGCGGATATTTTGCAATTCTACTGAGGCTCTGTCTTTTACGGCGCCATAAATGTCTATAACTTCGTCGATGCTTTTCGATACTGCGGGCAAAGAATCTACCATGACACTTAAAGTTCTCAAGTATGGATACTTAAGATCTTCGACATTGCGAAAGAAGTTTTGTATTCTTCGGATAGTATTCAGCATAGTGCTAAGTCCAAGCAGCTCATCGGGTTCAAGATATGCGTTGTCGATTCTCAGTTTCGGAATAAACTTGCTTACATCAATGTATCCGTCTTCGGGAAACGCTTCTCCGGATTCGAGAACTGATTTCATTTCTGATGTTTGTGCAAGCATAGTTTCAATCAGCAATCTATCGGACGAGAATTTCGTTGTCATAGCCATTAATTGAGCGGCTTCTGTTGAGCATTTTTCGGCGACGGCTTTCCGTATTTTATCAAAACCTGTCTTTTTTTCAAAGTTTTCCGGATATATCAATTTACTTATCGAATTAAATTAAAAACACGCACAAAGGTATGTAATTTTTCACGGTTTTTAAATTACAAAGTGTAAGTTATTAGAATAAATATTACATTTGCGGAACGAAATCGAATAGGGTGATTTCAATTTATGTGTTAGTTATCAGAGTATTTTTCTCTGTTGATATTGTCAATCGACGCTGTTTTTCGTATGATTGCAATTAGTTAAAAATAGTTAAGACTTATGATTTGTAAAAGAATATTTGATTGCTTTGCAACCCGAAATGTGGTTGTTTATTAAACCGTTTCTGGATATAAATGGAAAAATTACTATTGTTTGTACTCTTGTTTTCGCTCAATGTTTCAGCACAATCGCGGGAAACAAAACGTGGATCTGCCTTCGGAATAGCTATTCCCTCATACAAGGTACACGGTATCGATATATCAAGGTATCAGGAGAAAATAGATTGGAAATCGCTTTCTACCCTTCGGGAAGGTAAAGATAGTATCGGGATTTCCTTTGCCTTCGTCAAAGCTACGGAAGGCCGGACGATGCGCGATAAATATTTCGCACGAAACTGGACGGAAGCTCGTAAACACAACATAATCAGAGGTGCATATCACTACTACAAGCCTAATGTTTATTCGGGCGATCAAGCCGAAAATTTTATCAGAACAGTCAAGCTGCGGAAAGGCGATCTGCCTCCAGTACTCGACATCGAAGAAACGGGCAAATACGGAGCAGCAAATATGAAAAAAGGCGTGAAAAACTGGTTGTTGAAGGTGGAAAAACATTACGGAATCCGACCTGTTATATACACCAACTATCACTTCTACAGTCAGTATCTATCAGGAAAAGAGTTCAAAGGTTACAAATTTTGGATAGCTCACTACACAAAACATCCCGAATTTGACGAATGGATTTTCTGGCAATACAGCGATAAAGGAGTCATCAAAAATATCAGCGCAAAAGTCGCTTTCAGCACATTGAACGGAACTTTAGATGACCTGAAAAAACTCTGTAAAAGGTAGTTTGAACTTTTGGACTGTTAGACTGTTAGACTTTTGGACTGTTAGACTTTTGGACTGTTAGACTTTTGGACTGTTAGACTGTTAGACTTTTGGACTTTTGGACATTTGACATTATAGTTAAGAATTGAAGCCAGCCAGCCTGCGTAGCGTCTTGGTTCTTGGTTCTTGGTTCTTGGTTCTTGGTTCTTGCAATCCTGAATCTTTAAGAATTTATAATTAATTAAGATGAAATTACTTACAAATAAAAAGATCGTTCCTGCGGGAAGCGGAACTATACGCTTTGCATTGAGCGTTTTATGTATGATTTGCCTGTTTTCGGCCGTTGCACAAAAACGAATTGTCTCAACCCATGACATTGATTGGCAGCATTTTTTACACAAACACGACCTGTGCTGGGACAAAATCACAGACGATTACTATGCGGGAGCGATTATCGGAAACGGCCTGCTGGGAGCAAATCTCTACAAATCGGATGCGGCGGCTTACCGTTTCGACGTCGGACGTACGGACATAACCGAAGGTCGCGGATCGCTTGAAAGTGAGCATTATCAACAGGTCGGCGTTTTGTTCGACGAAGCCCGTTTGCCCATAGGTTATTTTCTGATGAGGCCACAGGGAACGGTCGAATCGGAAAAAATGCGCCTCTCGCTGTACGATGCAATAAACAGTGGATCAATACAAACCGACAAAGGGCGAATCGATTTCAAAACCTACGTTCATGCTACCAAAAATTACATACTGTTCGAGTCGGAAGCCGGAGGCGAAGAAATTGCATACGGCTGGGAATGGAATCCGCTGACAGCCATCAGTCCGCGCACGAAAATACACGGCGTTCCGACGGGATATACCGCCAATCCGGAGGTAAAAAACAGAAAAGACGGCGATTATAATCTGTCCATACAAAATCTTCTCAGCGGGAAAACATACGTAACCGCATGGAAGGAAGTCAAAAACGGAAACAAACGACGAATCGCAATCACCCTTTCGTACGAAAATTCCGAAGAAAAAGCTGTGAACGTAGCCAAACAAACACTCGATAATTGTCTGTCCACCAATGAGAAAACTCTGGAAGATACGCACAAAAGCTGGTGGCACAATTATTATCCGGCAAGTTTTATCACTTTTGCCGACAGTAGATTAGAGAGTTTTTTCTGGATACAACAGTACAAGTTTGCGTCGGCGTCGAGAAAGGATAAGAAAGTGCTTGATCTACAAGGCCCTTGGGCGCGCGACAATACGCCCTGGCCGGCTGTCTGGTTCAATTTGAATATCCAACTAACTTATTCGTGGCAAAATACGGCAAACCGTCCGGAGCTGATGGAACCTCTTTGGAAAGCCTTGAACGACAATGTCTCGAACTTGATTCGGAACGTTACCGACAATCCCGGACAGGAAACTTGGAATGACGCCGCAGGTCTTGGACGCTCAGGCTCTTATGACTTCAAACGTCTGCTCGATCCTTCGCTCGCCGACATCAATCAATACGAAACGGGAAATCTGACTTGGATACTTTTCTATTATTGGCAATACTGCGTTTATAATAATCGAACTAACGAGCTGAAAGAGAGATTTTTCCCTCTGCTAAAACGGGCGATTGCCTATTACGCTCATATCCGCACAAAGGACGCCGACGGGAAATATCATTTGCCCAAAACGGCCTCGCCCGAATACAAAGCCGCCGAAGATTGTAACTACGATTTGTCGGTGCTGCGCTGGGGACTTAATACCTTGATAGACATTAACACTCAATACTTTCTGAACGATCCACAGCAAAAACAATGGGAGGATTTTCGCGATAATTTGGTCGATTATCCGCAAACCGCCGACCACGGTTTTTCCATCGGCAAGAACGTTACGCTGGACGGCTCTCACAGACATTATTCTCATCTGCTGATGATTTATCCCTTGTATCTAATCAATTGGGAACAAGCTGAAAACAGGGAGATTATAACGAAAAGTGTCAATCGCTGGCAAAGTTTGACGGGCGCTTTGCAAGGTTATTCTTTCACCGGTTCGTCGGCCATGTATGCAAGCATGGGAGAGGGCAATCGCGCTTTGACGCAGCTGGAAGCATTGTTACGCAGATATATACAGCCGAATACTCTCTACAAAGAATCGGGGCCCGTTATCGAAACGCCTTTTGCCGCTCTTGCTTCGGCCATGGACTTGTACATTCAGTCGTGGGGAGGTAAGATTCGCGTTTTTCCCGCCGTGCCGACGGCATGGACAGATGCTGCGTTTATTCGCCTGCGAACCGAAGGTTCCTTTCTGTTGAGCGCAAGCCGCAAACAGTCGAAAACCGTTTTTATTCAGGTAGAAAGCGAAGCCGGCGGGCGCTGTCGTCTGCAAACGGACATGGCCTTGAACACCGTCAAAGTGCAAACTCCCGAAGGGAAAAATATTCCCTATAAAGTGATGGATAAACAGCTGGGACTGATTGAGTTCGACACTCATCCGGGCGATATTGTTCAACTGAGCGACACAAAATTTGCAAAGACGTTGCCGTCGCCCATTGAACATCCCGAAAACGAAGCAAATCCGTATGGAGTAAACCGCAGAACCGGAGGCAAATATTGACTTTGCTCAAGCTTTGGCGCGATTGAGAACTTTTTTCAAATATTCCGAAGTATAGCCTTTTTCTTCGGCGGCCACCTGTTCGGGAACGCCGGTGCACATTATTTCGCCACCGCCGACGCCACCGTCCGGCCCAAGGTCGATGAGGTAATCGGCAGTTTTTATCACATCAAGATTATGTTCGATAACTAAGACAGTATTGCCCTTGTCCACCAGCTTGTTAAGCACATCCAAAAGTACGCGCACGTCCTCGAAATGCAATCCTGTCGTAGGCTCGTCGAGTATGTAGAAAGTGTTGCCCGTGTCGCGTTTCGATAGTTCGGCCGCCAATTTTACTCGCTGACTTTCGCCGCCCGATAGAGTTGTACACGGCTGTCCGAGAGTGATATATCCCAAACCAACTTCGCGCAGCGTGCGTATGCGTTGAAATATCGACGGAATATGCTCGAAAAATTCGCAGGCTTCGTCGATGGTAAGATTCAGTACATCGTTGATACTTTTGCCTTTATATCGCACTTCCAAAGTTTCTCGATTGTAACGTTTACCGTTGCAGACCTTGCATCTTACATAAACATCAGGAAGAAAGTTCATTTCGATGGTTTGAACTCCCGCTCCGCGACATTCCTCACATCGTCCGCCCTTGACATTGAACGAGAAACGTCCCGCCTTATAACCACGAATTTTCGCTTCGGGAGTGGACTCGAACAGTTTACGTATATCGGCGAAAACATTGGAGTAAGTCGCAGGATTCGAGCGAGGTGTGCGGCCTATTGGCGACTGATCGACTTCGACCACCTTATCCACATTTTCTATACCTTCGATTGATTCGTATTGCAATGGTTCGCGCAAACTGCGGTAAAAATGACGGCTAAGTATCGGATGCAGAGTTTCATTGACGAGGCTGGACTTTCCGCTTCCCGAGACTCCCGTTACACAAATGAACATGCCAAGAGGAAATTCTACATCGATGTTTTTCAGATTGTTACCTGCGGCGCCTTTGAGCGTTATGCTTTGTCCCGAACCTTTGCGACGTTCTTCGGGAAGAGCAATTTTCCGTTCTCCGTTGAGATATTGTGCAGTAAGCGAGCCACTTGCGAGTATTTGTTCGGGAGATCCGGCGGCGGTAATATGTCCGCCATGTTCGCCGGCGCGCGGGCCGATGTCCACCACATAATCGGCCGAGCGAATCATATCTTCGTCGTGTTCCACCACTATCACCGAATTTTCGGCATCGCGCAACTGTCTTAACGAATTGATTAGTTTCATATTATCGCGTTGATGCAGCCCGATGCTGGGTTCGTCGAGTATGTACAGCACGTTTACGAGTTTCGAGCCAATCTGAGTAGCCAAGCGAATACGCTGACTTTCACCGCCCGACAGCGAACGAGTGCTGCGCGAAAGCGAAAGATAATTCAAACCGACGTCCAGCAAAAATTCCAAACGTGTACGTATTTCCTTCAATATTCCGACGGCTATTGCGCGCTGTTTTTTGCTCATTTCCTCGCCCGATTCCAGAGCGGCGAACCAAGCGGAAAGTTCTTCGATACTCATTTCGGAAAGTTCCGCTATGTTTTTTCCGGCGATGCGAAAATGCAAAGCCTCGCTTTTCAGGCGAGTTCCCTTACATTCGCTGCATGTAACATATTTGATATATCTCTCGATATTTTTTCCTTCGATCTCATCCTCAGCGTTATCCGGATTATAAATAATATTCAGCACTCCCTCGAAATTCAGCATGTAATGCGACGATACGCCCACATTATTTTCGATTTTCAAAGGCTCTTCCGTTCCGTACAGCACCACGTTCATTGCGTCGTCGGGGATTTCGTCTATCGGGTCATCAAGACTGAATCCGTACTTTTTTGCAATAGCTTCGAGCTTAGCAAACAGCATATTACCTTTGTACGCGCCCACAGGTTTTATACCTCCGCGTTTTATGCTGATTTTTGCGTCAGGAATCAATTTAACAAGGTCAGCTTCAGGCACTACGCCAAGTCCGTTGCAACGCGGGCAAGCTCCCTGCGGCGAGTTGAACGAAAAATTGTGCGGAGCAGGCTCGGCGTAAGAAATTCCCGTTGTCGGACACATCAGCGTGCGGCTGTAGTAGCTTGCCTTTCCCTCGCTCATATCCAGCACCATAATAACGCCTTTGCCATGTTTCATCGCCAAACTCGTCGATTCGCGCAAACGGGCAGCATCCTTCTCCGAAGGGACGAGACGATCGATTACAACTTCCACAAAATGATTCTTATAACGGTCGAGCCTCAGCCCCGGATGCAGTTCGTTCAACTCTCCGTCGATGCGAGCCATAGAAAAACCTTTCTTCATCAACTGCTCAAACAGCTCTTTATAATGACCTTTACGTCCTTTTACTAGAGGCGCAAGTATGGCTGTTTTTTTTTCGTTGAATTTCTCGATGATAAGTTCCACGATTTGATTGTCGGTATATCTCACCATTTCTTCGTCCGTTTCGCTGGAATATGCAGTTCCGGCTCTGGCATACAGAAGACGCAGAAAATCATATATTTCGGTGATAGTACCTACGGTTGAGCGCGGATTTTTGCCCGTAGTTTTCTGTTCGATGGATATTACAGGGCTTAATCCTGCTATATGCTCTACATCAGGACGTTCTGGCACACCGAGAAATTGCCGCGCATAGGCCGACATGGTTTCCATGTAACGGCGCTGCCCTTCGGCGTAGATGGTATCGAAAGCCAGCGAAGACTTTCCGCTGCCGCTTAATCCCGTGATTACCGTGAGTTTATTGCGCGGTATGGCAACCGTGATATTTTTCAAATTGTGCACTCGAGCGCCTGTAACTACAATCTCTTTTTCTTCGGATGTTTCATTTTTGATTTCCATTCAATCGGAAGTAATTATTTCATCATTTGCCTGATAATCGGCGAGTTTGGACGGAACCTTGTGAACAAAACGCTTATACAAACTTTTCTATTTTATCATCCTTCAGAATATACAATTGTTTATTATCCAACATTCTGACATTCTTTACGAAAATCGGGTCAGGATTGGGGTTTTGACTGTGTCCGATAATCTGAATTATCTCAGGGTCAAAAGGCTCTTTTTCAGTCTCATATTCGGAAATATCGGCCCACAGCGGGCTACCTG
>JAITGD010000028.1 GCA_031280885.1 Prevotellaceae bacterium
GCTGCGACGACTGCGGTCCTGCCGCGCCCATATTGATCTGCACTCCGGCGACTTTGCCCTGCAAGCCCTGAACCGGGTTTACAAGGTTCGACTTGACGATGTCCTCGCCCTTGATTTCGGTCATCGCGTAGCCGAGAGCCTTTTTGTTTCGCGTCATTCCCAAAGCGGTAACGACAACTTCGCGCAAAGATTCGGCAGCCGATTCAAGTTGCACATCTATCGCGGTACGACCGTTCACTGCCGTTTCTGATGTTTTGTATCCAACGTAGCTGAATACCAGAGAGGCCGACGAACTGTTCGATACATTGATAGAAAATTTTCCATCGACATTGGTCGAGGCGTTTATTGTGGTTCCTTTGACCACAACGGTTACTCCGACCAGTGTTTCTCCGGTCTGAGCATCGGCAACAGTTCCTGTTACCGTAGCGTTTTGAGCGTGAGCCCACACTCCAAACAAAAACATTGTTATTACTAAGATTATTCTCTTCATAATAAATTGGTTAATAAGTTTTTGAAAATTTAACGTTTAAAAAAATTTGACTTTTGATAGTTTCAGTTTCGATTGTTTTTATTCCATAAGCAGCGTTGTTTTTAGGGATTTTGATTTGTATAATTTGTGGGGTAAGACGGCAAAAGCCCCGCTGTGCAAAGTCTGCACAACGGGGCTTTTTTAATAAGATTCCTGCTGCCAGCAATTCGGGATTCAATGCCGAATCAGCCTCTGCAACAGCTATATATCTATTACTGTAATATGCACGGGAGGAGGGGATAATTGCGTGATTATCAGCGACTTTTCTGCCTCTGATAAACATAGCTTCCATTACATCGTTCCTATTCATAACAACTAATACAACCTCTCATAATTCAACGGTGCAAAGGTAATTAAAAATTAAGAGAGCTACGCAGGCAGGATTATTAATTAGTGTTTGTCTATAAAGTCAAGCGCCGTTCCGTTAGAGACGGAATGTTGGTAGAAAACTACCACAGGTTGAGGTGTTTCAAAATCCGCCACAACCTGTGGCGGATTTTAGTCAGAAAACCCTCGCTGTGGGGCGTTCTCATTCCAAACGTGATTCTTGGCTCCTGTAATCTTGATTCTTGGCTCCAAAAAAAATATTTTCACGGATACCTATAGATGCCCCCCTGTTAAAGTGTATATATTTATTGTAAAAACGAAATTAATGTATGTATAAAACAGACAAAACAGTACATGCCGCCTGGGAATGTTTTCTCGATGGAAGGTATAACAACGAAGACCTGAAAATAATTCTGGAATCGATTAAAGATGACGAGGATTTTCAGGCTTTCTATCAGGCTTCGGAAAGAGAATGGAAAAAGTCGGAAAGTATTGTTTCTCAAGATACTGAAGCCGATCGCGAGATGTATAAACAACAAGTCTCCAACCTGCTTGCCGAGTATGATAAACAGCGGAAAAATAGCTCGATAAATCGACGACCGAAAAAGATTAAGATGCCACAAATTGTGTTTCGTTATGCGGCGGCAGTTATTTTGTTGTGTTCCATTTCGTTGGCAACATATCATTTTACAAGGCCAAAACAAATCGAAAGCTCTATGGCTGAAATTCAATATCTTGAAACAAAAACTGGACGCGGCGAAGTCAAAAGCCTTTTTTTGCCCGACAATTCCAAACTGACTTTGAACGCAAACAGCTCGGTGAAATATCCCGCCGTTTTTGCAAAAGATCGGCGTATGATAGAGTTACAAGGAGAAGCGATTTTTGATGTAGTAGCAAATCCCGAAGCTCCGTTCACGGTTAAAAGCGGCGAAATGCAAGTACAGGTTTTGGGTACCAGCTTCGACGTCAAATCATATCAGGAAGATAATCAGATACTTGTTTCGGTTGCTTCGGGCAAAGTTTCTGTGGATATTGCGGGAAATAAGGCTTTACTGACAGCAAATAAGCAAATTAAATTCGACAAAACAAATTCTAAGGCAGAAATACTTGAAATTGAAGCAGAAAAATATTTCTCCTGGGCCGATGGCACGCTGTATTTTTCGCGCACTCCGATTCGAGAAGTGATAAACATGATTAATCGCCGCTATCCTCATGTAAATATGGAACTTGCTGATGGAGAATATAGAAATTTAATCTCCGGCGAACACGATAATAAAAGCTTTGAATCGGTATTGACTTCGATAATCTATTCTACCAGAATGAAATATAGAAACGAAAACGGAAAAATTGTAATCTATAAAGATTGAAGCCATTGTATAACAATCGTATAACCATGTATAACCATGTATAACTATGTATAACTATGTATAACAACCGAATAACCATTGTATAACAACCGAATAACCATTTACAATATGCATTTAAACGGAATTATTATGCGTTTCACGCTCTTTATCACTCTGACTTGTTTGGCGATAGGCATAACGTATGCAAACGACGCTAATTCTCAAACAAAAAAGACGACGACAAATCTAAATTTGTCGTTCAAAAATACATCTATTGTTAATGTAATTGAGGCCATAAGCAAAAAAACGGGCTATAGCTTCTTTTACGACGAGGCTGCATTGCCGCATACCGACGTGTCCATAAATATGGAAAACGCTACTCTGCAACAGGTTCTCGACCAGATTACAAGGCAGACGAATCTCAGGTTTCACAAAGTTGATGAGACCTACACCGTCGTTCCTCCTTCCGATGAGCCGAAATTGGCAAGCGCGGCGCAACAGCCTTCCGGAATACGGATTTCCGGCACGGTTTCCGATAACCTTGGTAATTCGATTCCCGGAGCCAATGTGATAGTGCGGGGGACGAAATTGATGGTCGTAACAGACGCCAACGGAGAATATTCAATTATGGTTCCGAGCGATACTTCGGTGCTGCAATTCAGCTTTGTAGGCCTCAGTCCGCAGGAAGTAAGCGTTGGAAGCAAACGGATAATCGCTGTTACTCTGCACGGCGAAACTACTGATTTGGACGAAGTAACTGTGGTTGCTTTCGCTCGTCAAAAGAAAGAAAGCGTCATCAGTTCGGTTTCGTCTATCAAACCAA
The DNA here is from genome assembly GCA_031280885.1 of Prevotellaceae bacterium. Classification (GTDB taxonomy): domain Bacteria; phylum Bacteroidota; class Bacteroidia; order Bacteroidales; family UBA932; genus JAIRLF01. The sequence continues at coordinate 3,026 of JAITGD010000028.1, forward strand.
CTGAGTTGAAGATGCCAAGCAGCAATCTCACTTCGGCTTTTGCGGGACGCATGTCGGGAATTATTGCCTATCAGCGCAGTGGCGAACCCGGGCAGGATAACGCGCAGTTTTTTATTCGAGGGATCACGACCTTCGGAAGTAATAAGAATCCGCTGATACTCATCGACAATATCGAGCTATCGTCGGAAGATTTGTCAAGGCTCAACGTAGATGATATTGCAAGTTTTTCGGTTATGAAAGACGCCACTGCCACAGCTCTTTACGGCGCTCGAGGAGCAAATGGAGTGATTCTTGTAACTACCAAAGAAGGCAAGGAGGGAAAAGCACGGGTGTCGTTTCGTCTTGAAAATTCGGTTTCGCTGCCCGCGCAGATGGTCGAACTTGCCGACCCGATTACTTACATGCAGCTGAATAACGAAGCTGTGGTAACACGTAATCCGCTGGGAATTGCGCCTTTTCCGCAAAGCAAAATCGACAATACTGTAGCCGGAGCCAATCAGTATGTCTTTCCGGCACAAAATTGGTACGAAGAATTGTTCAATAAATACACCATGAATCAACGCGCAAATATCAGCGTAAATGGCGGAGGGACAATCGCTAAGTATTATGTGGCAGCAGCTTATATGCGGGATAACGGAGTGCTGAAAACAGATAATCTGAACAGTTTCAATTCAAATATCAATTTGCAAAAATATACCGTGCGTTCAAATATCAATATCGATTTGACCAAAACGACGGAAGTAATAATCAGAGTACAAGGAAATTTCGACGATTACAGCGGCCCGCTCGACGGAGGTAGCGACTTGTTTTCGATGGTGATGAAATCAAGTCCGGTGCTTTTTCCGAAAACTTTTCCGCGAACAGGCGAATATGCCAACATAAAACACACCATGTATGGAAATTCGGGCGATGGTTCTTTTATCAATCCATACGCCAGAATGACACGTGGATACAAAGAATATAACCGAGCATTGATGGTGGCGCAGGTCGAACTGAAACAAAAATTCGACTTTATCACCAAAGGACTGAACGCAAGAGCGCTGGTCAGTACAACGCGATATTCGTATTCCGACGTGTATCGCTATTTTACGCCCACTTATTACACCGTGCCTCAAAATGGATATAACAAAACCACAGATACATATACTTTGTTGGAAATCAATAAAGACGGTACAAATTTTTTGGACTATAGCGAAGGAGCTAAAGATGTTTCTACGACAAATTACACCGAACTTTCGGTCGATTATAACCGCGAATTTGGCAAACACGGAATGAGCGGGATGCTGGTTTATGTGCTTCAAGACCGTAAAATATCCAACGCCGGAGATCTGCAACGTTCCTTACCTTACCGAAATCAGGGCTTGTCGGGACGTTTTACCTACTCGTACGGCAAACGCTATTTTGCCGAATTTAACTTCGGATACAATGGCTCGGAACGATTCTCAAAAAAAGAACGTTACGGATTTTTTCCCTCCATCGGTTTTGGCTATCTTGTGTCGAATGAATCGTTCTGGGAATCGCTCGAAAACACTGTAAACAAGCTCAAACTGAAATTTACATACGGTCTGGTGGGGAATGATGCAATCGGATCCGATTCCGACCGATTTTTCTACATGTCGAAAGTACAAATGCAGGACGGGGGTAAACAGCAATCCTTTGGTAAGGATTATGATTTTGAGCCTAATGGAATCACCGTAGAACGTTATGCTAACGACAAAATCACGTGGGAAACGGCGCGAAAAATCAATTTCGGCCTTGAAATCGGCTTGTTCAAAAATCTCGAATTGCAAGCGGATCTTTTCTACGAATATCGAACAAATATCCTGATGGACAGAGTTATTCCCTCGACCATGGGACTTACCGGCAACGGAGTGAGAGCAAACACCGGCGAAGCCTCGTCGAAAGGAATGGATATGTCGCTGGAATACTCGTACATGAGCAAAAATTCGTTCTGGCTTACCGGACGAGCAAATTTTACTTACGCCGCCGGACATTACGAAGTGTATGAAGAACCCGACTACGCAAGCCAAGGAATGGGATATAGATCGATTGTGGGTCAAAACCTTAACTCGGTCTGGGGACTTGTTGCCGAAAGACTTTTTGTGGATGAAGCCGACATCGCAAACGCTCCAACTCAGAATTTCGGACTGTATCAGGCCGGAGATATTAAATACAAGGACGTCAATCGAGATGGAAGAATCACCGGTTCCGACGAAGTTTTTCAAGGATTTCCGTCTTCTCCGCAAATTACTTACGGATTTGGCGTTTCGGCCGGATACAAGGGATTCGATATTTCGATGTTTTTTCAGGGAAACGCCAGAGTTTCATTCTGGATCAATCCAAATAAAATAACTCCCTTTATCGATTCTGAACGCAACGGAAGCTACACAGCTACAAATGCTTTGATGAAAATCATTGCCGACAATCATTGGTCGGAAAGCGACCGAAATATCTACGCTTTCTGGCCTCGACTTGCAAATCAGGAAATAGCAAATAACACGCGCACAAGTACTTGGTGGATGCAAAACGGAACTTTCCTGAGGATGAAATCGCTCGAAATCGGATATTCCTTCCCTCGACGCTGGGTTAATGCCATCCGGCTTGGCGAGGTGAGAATCTATCTGTCGGGAAGCAATTTATTTACCATCAGTAAATTCAAACTCTGGGATCCCGAAATGGGCGACAATGGACTCGGATATCCCATCCAAAGAGTATATAATGTAGGATTGACGCTAAATTTTTAAATCGAATATCATAATGAAAACATATCTGAAAAATAATTTCGCCGGCCTTATAACGATGGCCTGTTTGTTCTTTACGGCTTGTTCCGATTATTTAGACGTGGTGCCTGACGACGATGTGGCTACTCTCGACAAGGTCTTCGATAACAGAAACTCCGCCGAAAGGTATCTCACCACTTGCTATTGGTATGTGCCTATGTACGGAAGCCAAACCGATAATCCGGGAATGGCCGCCGGAAACGACGTTTGGTACTACTCGATGAACGATAACCGATATGTGCGAAATACCTGGTCGTTCGGAATTGCAAACGGCCTGCAAAACGTGGCCTCGCCGCTGAATAATTATTGGGACGGCGAAGAAGCTGCCAAACCAATGTTTCAGGCTATCAGCACTTGCAATATCTTTATTGAATATGTGTCGGACAAATCGAGAGTGTCAGGCCTTAGCGAAACAGAACGAAAAAGATGGTTGGCCGAAGCCAAAGTGCTGAAAGCATTTTATCATTATTATCTCTTCCAGCTCTACGGCCCGATTCCGATATGCGATAAGAATATCCCGATTACAGCCTCGCCCGAAGAATTGAAAATTACTCGGCGAAAAGTGGATGAGGTGGTGGATTATATCGTCGCTACTATCGATAGCTGTTGCAACGATTTGCCTCCATACATCCAGAACGAAGCGGTGGAAGCAGGACGATTGACTAAGGTCGCCGCCTTGAGTATCAAAGCTAAAACTCTGCTTCTGGCGGCAAGCGATCTCTTCAATGGAAATAGCGATTATGCTCATTTTGTCGATCATGATGGAAAACCATTTATCAATCAAACAGCAAGTATCGAAAAATGGGCAAGAGCTGCCGAAGCCTGTCGCGAAGCTGTGGAAATTGCCGAAACTGCCGGACAAAGGAAATTGTACAATTTCAGACAATACTCCTCGATAGACTTGCCCGATAGCCTGATCTACGCCATGAATGTGCGACAGGCTGTTACTGAACGTTTCAACGAAGAACTGATCTGGAGCTGCGGCAAGCAATCGAGCTGGGATTTGCAGTGTAACTCGATGACCTTGCTGAACCCCGGAACGAAGAGCATCAGCTCGTCCGACGCGCAATCGTATTGCCGAGCCAACTATTCGCCAACGCTGGCTGTGGCCGAATTGTTCTATTCGGATCACGGAGTGCCGATTTCCGAAGATACTGCTTGGATAAATCCTGCTAAAAATTACTACAACCGACGCTATCAAACGGAAAGAAGTACGGCGGCGGATAAATATTATATCAAAGAAAACTACGAAACGGCGATTTTGCATTTCCGCCGCGAACCGCGATTCTATGCTACTCTGGGCTTCGACGGCTCGACATGGTACGGAAACGGCTGGACGCTGCCCGACGACGCAAGTACACGAAATTATGTGGAAGCAAAAAAGAATCAAATCTCCGGACAGACCACTCCAAAACTGTATTCAATCACAGGATATTTTGCAAAAAAATTGATTTATTACCGAAATTCCTACGGCTCGTCGGTCTCCGGATGGGAATATCCTTTCCCAATAATCCGTCTGGCCGATCTTTATCTCATGTACGCCGAAGCTCTGAACGAAGCCTCCGAAACGCCGCCCGCAAAGGTTTACGAATATATCGATAAAGTGCGCGAGAGATCCGGCCTCGAAGGAGTGCAAGAATCGTGGAGAAAATATACGCTGACTGCCGATAAACCCGATAGCAAAATCGGAATGCGCGAAATTATTCGCCACGAACGTCAAATCGAACTTGCTCTCGAAGGTCAGCGTTTCTTCGACCTGCGACGATGGAAAACCGCCGTGCGCGAATTGAGTAAACCAATACAAGGCTGGAGCATCGACCAGGAAACAACAGCCGGATTCTATCAAGTAAGAAATATCTTCTACCGACAATTCTATAAAAAGGATTATCTCTGGCCGATAAAAGAATATAACCGAATAGTAAATCCGCAGTTAATACAAACTCAGGGATGGTAAATCTGAAATATCAAACGTTATATAATACAATCATGAAAGCATTGAATATATTGACATCCATTGTTTTTTTGACAGCAATTTTAGCCGCCTGTCGAGAAGAAAACATCAATAAACCATACGGCCCTAACGACGGGCTTGCTCCCGGAAAAGTTGTTCCCGAATCGTACGAAAAAATCCCCGGAGGAGCAAACATAAAGTTCAAAGCGCCAGCCGACGAAGACCTGCTTTATGTGAAAGCAAAATATGTGCTGACTACCGGACGACCCATGGAAACTCGTGTGTCGGCATATAGTAACGTGCTGAAAATAGAAGGATTCGGCGATACTCTCGCAAAGGAAATAACATTCACCGCAGTGGATAGAATGAACAACGAAGGCCTGCCCGAAAAATATACCATAATCCCAGGCAAACCATCGTATATCAAAGCCTTTGCTTCGGTGAACATGAACACTACCTTCGGAGGAGTTTTTGTTACTATGGATAATCCCGACAAGGGAAATATCATTGCCGAACTGACCACAATCGACTCGCTGGGAAATCTTTACGTCGCACATACCGAATATACATCAAGAGAAAATATCGGATTTGCCGTGCGAGGCTTCGGAACCGAACTGCGCGAGTTCGGAATTTCGGTGCGCGATCCCTGGGGAAATATCTCCGACGTGGTTTACGCCGAAATCGAACCTCTGTTTGAAAAAGAATTAGATCGCAATAAATTTGCAGAATTGATTCTCGATAACGACGTGGCTTTGAATCTCTGGGGATGCGCCCTCGCTAAAATGTGGAACGGAAAAATAGAGTGGGGAACTCATTACAGCGAAATGGTTCACAGCGCCGACGTCGTGGAACCTTGGCCGGCATGGTTCACTTTTGACCTCGGAGTAAACGCAAAACTCAGCCGTCTGAAATATTGGCAAAGACTCGACGACCAACTGCTTTATACTCACGGAAATATCCGCGAATGGGAAGTGTATGGTCGTACCGACCGACCCAACAACGGTAGCTGGGACGGATGGACTCTGCTGATGACTTGCGAAAGTATCAAACCTTCGGGATTGCCGCTCGGAATAGAATCATTCGACGAGGAAGATAAAACATACGCCATGGCCGGCGAAGAATTTATGTTCCCGAATGAAGCTCCGGTATCAAGATACATCCGAATAAAAGTGCTGAGAAATTGGAGCGATTCGCACTTTATAAACTTCCAGCAAATGTGGCTCTTCGGACAGGACGAAAACGATTAATCAAACCTCCGTGCAAACAAACAAATCAATATAAAACATGAAAGCAAAACACCTCTGCGCAGTCATTTTTGCTGCAATATCAATGGCCGCCTGCGACAAAATGCTCGATAATGTAAAACCATATCTCGACGAAGGCGAAACAATATACGTCGGAAAAGCATATTACACCGTCTTGCCCGGAAAAAACCGAGCAGAAATTTCGGGAAATATGCCATACGGAATCACCCAAACAAATTGCTTGATTGAATGGATCAAACCTTCGGGCGAGGCCGATTCGCTACGACTGCCGCTCGATAGAGCCGCTTCCGACACAATATCCGTAGTGCTGACCGAGATGGAAGAAGGCCCGTATGACTTTACTATCACAACTTTCGATGCAAAAGGTAACAAATCAATCCCCGTCGAAGCTCACGGATACGTCTATGGAGAAATATACGAAAGCGCGCTGATAAACCGCAAAATCAATCGAATTTCCTTCGATGGCGCAAATGTAAAAGTGCAATTAGTGCCTACAAGCGACCCGCAAGCCGTAGAAAGCGAACTGAGCTACGAAATGCCCGACGGAAGTTTTACCTCGATAGCCATCCCGATAGACCTTTCCGAAATCGACATCACAGGATGCAAATCGCAAGGAATCGTAAGCTGGCGAACTTCGTATCTCCCCGATTCAACTGCAATAGACCTCTTTTACTCGAAATACGACACGCTGACCGCCCCGAAAATAGTAAGCAAAATAAACCTGACCGACCCCGGCCCGGGTTTTGAAATGGACGGAGACCCATACGTAAATGGACGCTTCGGAAAAGCAAAATACTGGACAACAAACGCAGCCGCCGACGGCAACGGAACGGTCGATGGAAACAGCGACAACTGTCTCGACCTTTGGGCTTGGAGCGGATATAGCCCAGGTCCGCTCGTAAACGGAAAAATATATCAAACGCTGATACTCGAACAGGGCGAATATCGATTCGACGTAGAAATGCAAAAAGACAACTCTATCGACCAGGCATATCTCGTAGCCGCAAGCGGAAACACGCTGCCCAATGTCGAAAACCTTTCTGCTGCCCTTGCATCCCTGAAAACCACAGGAGCAAACGGAGGCGAAATACTTTCGATAACTTTCACCGTCGATAGCGCCGGCGAAATTTCCTTCGGAATGTTGGCAACGGTTCCCGGCAGCGGCGAATTTGCCGTCAGAAAAGTAGAACTCTGGAAAATCGATTGAAACTCGACTTCAATCGATTGAAACAACAACAACAAACAACAACAACACAATGCTTAAACGAACATTATTAATCGCAGCGGCCGTTTTTGCGACGGCGGCAATGGCGCAAAACAGCGAAAAAACACTGCGACAGTTGCAGCAGGATTTCGTCAATCTCCGCTTTGGAATGTTCATCCACTACAACATTCCCACATACATGGACGACGACTGGGCTGATCCCGACGCTTCGCCCGAAATCTTTAATCCCACGAAATTAGACCCTCGTCAATGGGCTGAAGCTGCAAAAGCCGCAAACATGTCATACGGATGCCTCACGACGAAACATCACAGCGGATTCTGCATCTGGAACACAAAAACAACCGACTATAACGTGATGAACAGTCCATATAAAAAAGACGTCGTAAAAGAATATGCCGAAGCCTTCCGCTCGCAAGGCCTCAAAGTAATGCTATACTATTCGATACTCGACACGCATCACAAGCTCCGTCCGCGACAGATACAGCCCCAACACATCGAAATGGTCAAAAACCAGCTCACGGAACTGCTTAGCAATTACGGCGAAATCACAGCCCTGATTATCGATGGCTGGGACGCGCCATGGTCGCGAATCTCATACGACGAAATCCCTTTTGAAGAGATATATCGACTTGTGAAATCGATCCAGCCAAACTGCCTGCTGATGGATCTGAATGCCGCAAAATATCCTTCGGAAGCGCTATTTTATACCGATATAAAATCCTACGAACAGGGCGCAGGACAACATATCTCAAAAGAATCGAACCGCCTGCCCGCACTCTCGTGCTTGCCGATAAACGATAATTGGTTCTGGAAACGAAGTTTCCCGCGCCGTCCTGTAAAATCCGCAGAAGAAATGGTACACAGCAACATCGTCCCGATGAACCAAGCATACTGCAATTTTATACTGAATGTCGCCCCAAATCGCGACGGACTCATTGACGAAAACGCCGTAAAAGCCCTGCGCGAAATCGGACGGATGTGGAAAAACGAAGGAGCAGTGTCGCCTCTTCCTCCTTTTGACGCTCCAATCATCTCGAGTAATATCGCCAAATACAGACCTGCAAATTCGAGTTGGGGAAACGATATGAGCATCATGGATTTTGCCAACGACGACCGTTTCGGATCATCGTGGCATTCAAATCCCGCCGTCCGGACGCCTTGGTGGGAAGTGGAACTCGCCGGAAGCCGTCCCTTTAACCTTATCAGCATCATGGAAGGCGGCGGCGACTTGCGAATCAAAAAATATCGCATCGAATATCTCGATAATAATGTGTGGAAAACCTTGCCTGTCGAGCCAAAAGAAGGCCGCGTCAAAATCCACCGTTTTGGCCGCGTCTGGGCAACCCGCATCCGCATTACCATCGACGAATATACCGACGCACCCGCAATCGCCGAATTTGGAGTGTACGACGAGATTAATTGATCTCCCCTATTCACAGCCCTACGATTGTGATTTTTTTTCCGTCGATTGTTTCGCTTCTGAGGAACAATTTTTTGTCCCATTTCACTGATTTGCGGCGGTCGAAAATTGCGAGCCAGCCTCTGCTGCATCCGTAGGATTCCATGTAACGGGCGGTCTGTACCAAACCTTTTTCTAAAGTTTTTGTGTCGTAGCGGATTTTTAGTTCTATGGGATATTTTTCGTTTTCGTAAACCAGACACAAATCTAAACGACCGGTTCCGGCAGCCATGTCGCGATGGATTTGTCCTCCGCCGTTTATTACTCGTTGCAGAAAAGCCATCATTATCAGATGCGGAGCGGCTTCGACATAATCGAAACGCTGTTCCCAGATTTCGCTGTTGTTGCGCCAAAACTGCTGGAAATCCAGCATCAGAAAATCCATGTCGATACGTCCGTTTTTCAAGTAGCGGGGGATCTCAAAATCGGGTTTCATCAGCAGAATTTCGTCCTGACAATTAAATGATAAAGTCCTTGCAATGACTTCGGCATAAATCGGATTCGCAGGAATGATTTTGGCCTTTTCGTTGCGAATCAATCCGAGGTCGCAAGCGTATAGATAATCGTCCGAAAGTCTGTCGATTTGCGGATTGTCGCCGGTAATCACCGGCTCAATAACTTTGCGCACCCGTTCTTCTTTCAGACGCTCAAGTAGGCTGTCGATGTGCGTATCGCGGCGCAGAATGATTGTTTGAATGGCTTCTTCGACAAGTTCTTGGGTTACAGGTTTTGAATAGTCGTAGTCTAACATCTCCGTAATTACTTCGCATACAATGGCATTGACTAACCATGGCTGTCCCTGCGTCTGTTCGTAAACCATATCGATGGCTGACTCATCAAACTGCTGACCTGTATCTTCCGTATGCTGACTGTATAAACTGCGGATTTCGTCCTTAGTAAAATTTTTCAGCATGTATGTTTTCGTAACAATATTGAACGGACTTGCACTACCAAGCGAGGCGCTGTCGGGGCGGATTCGGGCTTTGTAGTCGCGGATATTGCGCATACCAACCAGTGCAATGGAATGAACAAAAGGTATGCGACTGCGGGTGTTGTAACCGTCGCGCAGTTGTCGCAGGAAGGTAATCAGAGCGTCATCGCTCAGACAATCAGCTTCGTCGAAAAGAATAACTAAGGGCTTGTCTAATACCTTACAATAACGTTTCAATTCTCTGTTCAAAACATTGGTAAAGTTCGCAAAATTGGGGTTTTTGGCAAATTCTGCTGCGTGAGGAAAATCCAACTCTTCTAAAGTGTTTTTGATTTTCGTAACAATTTCGGGAATGCCTTTGGTTGGGTCTGTAATACCCTGCAGGCTTTCCAGCGAACAATATAGAGCATAATATTGCCCGCCGGCGTTGAGACGGTCGGTCAAATCATTCAAATAAGTTGTTTTTCCGCTTTGACGTGCTGCATGAATAACAAAATACTGCTCCATGTCGATTAACCTTTCGACGCCTTTGATACGGGTCGAAGGCTCTATCATATAATGCTTTAATCTATTGCAGGGTCCGGCTGTATTAAAATATCTCATAAAATTTCCGTTTAAAATTTGCCTCAAAGATAAGCATTTTTAAGAGAGAATCAGGAACCAAGAACCAAAATGGCACCACGCAGACTGGTTTGATAGTCTTTTTGCACACAGATTTTACGGATACACACATATTTTTTATCAAGCCGGACTGCGCATCTCTCTTAATTCTTAATTTTTAATTTTTAATTCTTAATTGAGTCTTGGCCCTTGCAATCCTGATTCTCTTTTAATATTTCTATCTTTGTGGCAAATTTTAAACAGAAAAAAGTTATGAAATATTTTAACACAGCCGGACCCTGCAATAGGACAAAGCATTATATGATAGAGCCTTCGACCCGTATCAAAGGCGTCGAACAGTTGATTGACATGGAGCAGTATTTTGTTATTCATGCAGCGCGTCAACGCGGAAAAACAACTTATTTGAGAGACTTGGCAAGCCGTCTCAACGCAGGCGGGCAGTATTATGCAATATATTGTTCGCTGGAAAGTTTGCAAGGAATTACTGACCCAACCAAAGGCATTCCCGAAATTGTAATGAAAATCAAAAACACACTCA